>JANPDD010000001.1:0-2288 GCA_031431295.1 Hyphomicrobiales bacterium
ACCTGTCGTTTGAGCCCATTTTTGTCTGGCATCCCGAAAATGGCATTGTGGAATGGAACAAGGGCGCTGAGCAGCTCTATGGCTACAGCCGGGACGAAGCGCTTGGTCAGGTAAGCCACAAGCTGCTGCAAACCGTTTCCCAAGTACCGCCCCAGGAAATCCTGGAGATTCTCAGAATCGGCAAAAGCTGGACCGGTGAGCTTGAGCATCGCGCCAAGGATGGCCACAGGATTTTTGTCGAATCCCGCCACCAGATCATTGATAGCGATGGTGAATTGCTGGTCCTTGAAACAAACCATGATATCAGCCAGCGCAAACAGGCTGAAAACCATACTGCCCGCATGGCAGCAGTGGCCGAGGCGTCCCACGATGCCCTGTTTGGCATCACGCTGGGCGGCGTCGTCGAAACGTGGAATCCGGCCGCCGAGAGACTGTTCGGCTATGCGTCGTCAGAAATCATAGGCCAACACGTCAGCATTCTCGCGGACCCATCCTTGCATGAAGAGCAACGTGATTTGATGCGTCGAGCCAGTGGCAACGAGACGGTTGGACCCTATGATGCAAGACGCATGCGCAAGGATGGGACATTCGTAGACGTTTCGATTGCATTGGCGCCGGTCAAGGCACCCAATAACACCGTGTTGTCCATATCGGTGGCAATTCACAACATCAGTGACCGTATAGAGTGGGAGGCCCGCCAGCGCTTGATGACGCGCGAGCTGGCGCACCGGATCAAAAATTCATACGCGGTGCTGCAAGGCATACTGCGCTCAACCCTGCGCACTGCGCGTGACCCGCAGGACTTTGCAGAGGCGTTCTCCGGTCGATTGCACAGTCTGGCAGCGGCACAAGACGTGCTGACAGACAATGATTGGAGAGGCGCCGAACTTGGAGCACTGGCCCGGCGCCAGCTCTCCACCTATGTTTTAGATGGGGACAACCGGGTTGATTTTACCGGACCTGAAGTCAATTTGCCGGCCGAACACGCTGCACCGCTTGGATTGATTTTCAACGAGCTGGCGACAAATGCGATGAAGTACGGTGCCCTTTCAGTGCCAGGCGGGAACATCCAGATCTTTTGGCGAACTGAACGCAACGCGGACGCGAGCTTGATGGTATTCCTCACCTGGCGCGAGCGGGGTGGTCCGCCGATCGTCAATCAAGGGCCGCGCGGTTTTGGCCTGTCACTCATTGAAAAGAGCCTCGCAGGTGCAAAGGTGGAAAGCCTTTTCGAAACCGGGGGCCTGACCTGCAAAATTGAATGGACGCTACGGCCTCCGAAAAGACCCAGGGGAAGGCGTAAGTCCAGGGTTCACAAGGGATGACGTTGACGGGAAGGTGGAACTCTTCCGCCTCGCCGGAGTTTACGTTGTATGATGACCCGGATTCACCCGACAACACTCAGAGTTTTGCAGACCATCGTGTTTGCAACCGCGCTGTTACTGTCATCACCCTTGACGGGCTTGGTCGACAACGCGTTCCGCGAGCTGTCTCGTTCGCAAAAAGGTGACATCGAAATCACACTTACAGACGGGGCAAATAGAACGGTGATCTTCAAAAGCTGATGTGATGGAACCAGGTGCAAAGTAGCGCGTTTCTTCTCAAATGAAGGATCCCGCCCATGCATCGCCGTATCACAAAAGCCGTGTTTCCTGTTGCGGGTCTTGGCACGCGCTTTCTTCCCGCGACCAAAGCCATCCCCAAGGAAATGCTGACCATTGTTGATCGCCCGTTGATCCAACTGGCGGTTGATGAGGCGCGTGAAGCCGGGATCGAGCATTTCGTCTTTGTCACCGGGCGCAACAAGAACAGCATCGAAGACCATTTCGACAAGCAGTATGAACTGGAGTCGACACTGCGCGGGCGCGGCAAATCTGCGGCCCTGGAGTTGCTGGAGAGAGATTTGCCCGCAGCGGGCCAAGCGAGCTTTACACGTCAGCAAGAACCATTGGGGCTGGGCCATGCCGTATGGTGTGCCCGTCATATCATTGGTGACGAGCCGTTTGCATTGCTGCTGCCCGACATGGTCATGAAGTCATCAACCGGCTGCCTGAAGCAAATGATGGACATTCATGACCTGCATGGTGGAAATGTCATTGCCGTCGAGGAAGTGCCGTGGGCTGACGTCGGTCGGTATGGTGTCGTAGGCTTTCACAACAACCCAGAAGGGGTGATGACCATTGATCAAATGGTTGAAAAACCTGCGCGCGAAAAAGCCCCATCCAATTCAATCATATCAGGCCGCTACATTCTGCAGCCTGAGATTTTCGCAAAACTGTCTGCCGTCC
>JANPDD010000002.1:0-5670 GCA_031431295.1 Hyphomicrobiales bacterium
GCCGACGTGAAGGCGGCCCGCAGGCCCGCTGGCAATTTCGAAACTGCCAGTACCGTGGGGTCGCCCCAGACCTTGATATCGTTCTTTTTTGCCTGTGCCTCGGGTGAAAGCAGAAAATCGGCAAAGACCTGGGCCGCGGCCTTGGCCCTGGCATTCACCGGAATGGCCACAAAATGCGTGTTGCCAATGGTTCCTTTTTCATGCTGCCAGGCTATGGTTGAGGCAGGCAAGGTGCCCGCCGCCACAAGATTGGCAGGCTCGTTGGGATTGAACGTGAGGCCGACCAGCAATTCACCATCCGCCACCATTTGCGTCACCTGTGCTTGCGACTGCGGGAATTGTTTGCCTTCGCGCCACAGGCTTTGGCGCAGGCCATCAAGGAAGGCAAAGAGGGGTGCGGCGGCGGCGGCGTCAGCCTCGCGGTACAGAGCCTTTGCATCGGCAATCGTTTCCGCCAGGGCCTGTTTCACAAATGTGGTGCCATGGAAATCCGGTGGCGCTGGATAGGTGACGCGGCCCGGGTTCGCTGTCGCAAATGCCGCAAGGGCCGCCATGCTGCGCGGTGGTGTCGCAACTTTTGCGCCATCGGCAAAGAAGGTGAGTTGCGCCATGCCCCAGGGACTCTCAAGGCCATCAACCGGTTCCGAAAAATCCTGGCGTGTGGTGGGTTTGCCCGCAACATCGACGAAGCGGAAATTGGGCAGGCTTTCGGCAAAGGGGCCGAACAGCAACTTCCCCTGCTTCATGGCGCGGAAATTTTCACCATTGATCCAGACGAGATCAACAGAACCATCCTGCTTGCCGGCGGCCACTTCGTCGCGCACGCGTTTCACGACTTCGGCCGCGTCCGTGATCTTCACATGTTCCACGCTGAAACCGAAGCGCGCCTTCACCTCGCCTGCGGCCCAGGCGATATAGCTGTTGATCGGGTCTGAACCGGCCCAGGCATTGAAATAAACGGTTTGGCCTTTTGCCTCCGCTTCGATGGCTGACCAACCGGCAGCATGCGCAAGACGTGGGAAGACAAGGCTTGCGGCAGAGGCGGCAAGAAAGAAACGGCGGTTCAGCATGGACACTCCGGTATTGCTGCTTCCTCATACGGAGTTGGGCAGCGAAAGGAAATCACGCGGCGGCCGTTGCAGGTAAGAAGATTGTGATGGAGGATACCAGTCCCGAAATGCCGAAAATTGGAGGGTAACTTGCGTTCCCGTTCCTACAGCATTCCCGGCAGCACGCGGTCCGGCGGCTTGTGGCCATCGGCCCAGGTCTTGATGTTGATGATGACTTTCTCGCCCATGTCCATGCGGCCCTCATGGGTGGCGGACCCCATGTGTGGCAGCAACACAACACGGGGCGATGCCAGCAGCTTTGGATTGACAGCCGGCTCATGCTCAAACACATCGAGGCCGGCACCGGCGATGGCACCACTTTCGATCATGCGGGCAAGGGCATTCTCGTCAATCACCTCGCCGCGCGCCGTATTGACCAGAATGGCGTTGGGGTTCAGCATTTTCAGGCGCCGCGCCGACAGCAGGTGAAACGTCGCGGGCGTGTGCGGACAGTTGACTGAAACAATGTCCATGCGGGCCAGCATCTGGTCCAGGCTCTCCCAATAGGTGGCTTCCAGTTCGGCCTCGACCTTGGGGTGAACGCGCTTGCGGTTGTGATAGTTGATGGCGAGCCCAAAGGCCTTGGCGCGCCTGGCCAGCGCGGTGCCAATGCGGCCCATGCCGATGATGCCGATCTTCTTGCCCCAGATGCGGCTGCCCAGCATCCAGGTGGGCGACCAGCCCTGCCATTGGCCTGGATCAGCGAGGGCGCGCGTGCCTTCCATCATGCGCCGCGACACGGCAATGATGAGGCCCATGGTCATGTCGGCCGTGTCCTCCGTCAAAACGCCCGCCGTGTTGGTGACGGTAATGCCCCGGGCCAGAGCGGTGTCCACGTCAATGTTGTCAACGCCATTGCCAAAATTTGCGATCAGCCGCAGTTGCGGGCCTGCCTGCAGGAGGATGGACTTGTCGATGCGGTCGGTGACCGTTGGAACGAGGACATCCGCTTCCCGTGCCGCCGCCACCAGATCAGCCTGGGCCATGGGGCGGTCGGCAACATTGAAACGGCTGTCAAACAACTCTGCCATGCGCGCCTCGATCTGTTGCGGCAATTTGCGCGTCACGATGACAACAGGTTTGGCAGACGGCATCGGTTGAGAATTCCGCTTTGTTTTCAGGCAATCTTAACCTTGCAAAGGCACTGATGACAGTGGCCCAAAGGCAGCGGGAACCACAGGGCTTGAGGCCCCAACGCTCCCGGCTCCCCTTTGGCCCAAGCCGATTACCGCCGCAACCCCAAAAGCCCGATTGCAAACAGCAATGCCCCTGCCGCCCAATGCCCGCCTTTTGACCGTTGCCGCCGTCTGCGCCGCAGTTTTGGGCGGAATGGCGATGGCGCTTCAGTGGCAAGGTCTGGTCGGAAGTCTGGGCGTTGCAAACTCTGGCGATACGACAGCCTCGCTGGGTGCAGCAGGCGAGCCTACGGGCAAGTCCACCGGCCTCCCCCTGCCGCGCTTTGTGACGCTCAAGGCTGGCAGGATCAATGTGCGGCGCGGCCCCTCCAGCGACCACCCGGTCGCCTTCATTTTCCAGCGCAGGGGCCTGCCTGTCGAAATCACGGCGGAGTTCGAGAACTGGCGCAAGATCCGTGACAGTGACGGGGCCGAAGGCTGGATTCTGCAAAGCATGCTATCCGGGCGCCGCAACGCCTATGTGGCGGCATGGGCCAGTGGCAAGGTGCTGGAACTGCATGTGGGCCCGGACCTCGCCAGCGGACTTGTGGCACGGCTGTCGCCTGGTGTGCTGGCCGCCATTTCCCGCTGCGACGGCCAGTGGTGCGAGATTTCAAGCGACGGACACGAGGGCTACGCCGAGCAGAACCAATTGTGGGGTGTCTATCCTGGCGAGATGGTCGACTAAAGCTGGTCCCGCAGCCGCACGATCACGTCAATGCGGTCAACCACTTTGCCATCCGGTGCCGGGGGAATGCCACTCACCGTCACACCCGCGAGATCGATGTCCATGAGCTCCTGGCTGCCATTGTCAAAGAAATGATAGTGGTTCGAGGTGTTGGTGTCGAAATAGCTGCGCTCGCCTTCAATGGCGATTTCCCGCAGCAGGCCTGCGGCCTTGAACTGGTTCAGCGTGTTATAGACCGTGGCCAGTGACACAGGCACCCGGGCGGTGCGGGCCTCGGCATGCAGGTCCTCGGCGCAGACATGCCGGTCACCCTTGGAAAAAAGGATCTCCGCCAAGGCCAGGCGCTGCAAGGTCGGACGCAGGCCTGCCATGCGCAACCGTGCCGATTGATCAGGGGACTTGTTTTTCATGGCAGTGCTTATAGCCTTTGCCAGGACTTGCGTATAGCGGGCTTGCGTATGGCGGGCTTGCGTTTAGTTTGAACGGTGCGGCCCAAGAACGCGGAGGAATGAATGAAGATTGCGCTCGCAGGCGACAGTGCCGGAAAGCCGCTGATTGACGTGGTGGAAGCCCATCTCAGGGCCAAGGATGGCCACGAGATCGAAAACCTCAGTGCGGGCGGGTTCTACGCCGACCTCGCGGCAAGGGTGGCGGGCGCCGTCAAGCGCGGCGAATATGACAGGGCCATCCTGTGTTGCGGCACCGGCATCGGGGTCTGCATTTCAGCCTACAAGGTGCCGGGCATCCGCGCCGCACTGACCCACGACACCTATTCGGCCGAGCGCGCCGCCAAATCCAACAACGCGCAGATCATCACCATGGGGGCGCGGGTCATTGGGCCGGAACTGGCAAAAGCTATCGTCGATACCTGGCTGGCGAGTGCTTTTGATCCCATGGGCGCTTCTGCCGCCAATGTGGACGCCATCAACCGGCTTGATGACGGCACCTTCAAAACCGCCTGATTGCCGATTTGCGTGGCGGCCCGGTGAACTTGACGCCGATGGCCATACCGCGGCGCCAGCACAGACGGCACGGTGTTACGGTCGCGGCAGAGATGAGCACCAGCGAAAAGTTTTCGGGCAGGTCAACCGATGAAAGAATTTCGAGCCTCGCGCCGCTGGCGCTGAGGTCCTTGATCACAACGTCAATCGTGCCGGTCGGGGGGCGAAGCAGGAGTTTCCCCTCCTTCAACACCTTGTGGCGTTGTTCCGACCGTTTGTTGGCATGGTCAAGCAAGACCGGGTCACTCCACTTCGCCCGACGGCGAGGGAGTTTGGCTGCTGAAACTTGTGTGGGGATGACCTTGCGGCGGGCTGGTTCAGCGGGTGTGTCGCTATGGCGACAGGCAACTCTGTACTCTTGGTCTGCGAACCCCCAAATCAGCCCCATTTGCAACCGTGTCCAAGAAGGTCACAATTTCTTTCCCGACGATGCCAGCGGCGGTTGTTTCATGCGTCCAACACGGGAATGCGTATAAAAATAAAATACACGCTTTCGCGTATAATATAACTTTATACGCACTACCGTATATTTACATTTTATACGGTATCGCGTATAAGGCGATTACGGAGGCAACCCATGTCAGACCAGATCGCCCGCAACGAAAAGCAACTCGGAGCCATTCTGCGCCGTGCCCGCAAGCAAGAGGGAATAAGCCAGTCCGACCTTGGGGAACGTATCCACCTTCGGCAGGGCACCGTCTCAAGGTTGGAAATGGGTGCGCCGGCCGTTCAACTCCGCACCGTCATGGAAATTCTATCGGCCCTAAAGCTCGAACTCGTCATCCGCCCCCGCACCAAGGGGGAAAGTGAAGGCATTGAGGACATGTTCTGATGGCTCGCAGGCGCAGCTATCAGCGCCTTTCCGTGTTTCAGAACGGGCGGATCGTTGGACACCTCAACAGGGAAACCAGCGGGGCAATTGACTTCCGCTATGATGCAGCGTGGCTGGGCCGCGAGAGACCGTTCCCTATTTCCCTTTCGCTTCCATTGCGTGAAGACCGTTACATCGGCGCTCCGGTTCTTGCCGTTTTCGACAACCTCCTGCCCGATGGAGAACCGATAAGAAAACACATTGCCGAACGGGTTGGCGCACAGGGTGCCGATACCTTCAGCCTCTTGACGGCGCTTGGCCATGATTGTGTCGGCGCATTGCAATTCATGCCGGAAGGGGTTGATCCCGGGCCAGCGGGAGGCACAGAGGCCCGTGAAGTCAGCGCCGCTGACATTGCCCACATCATCCGCAATCTTGGGCGAAGCCCCTTGGGTGTCGACAAAGACGAAGGCTTCCGAATTTCTATCGCAGGCGCACAAGAAAAGACCGCACTGCTGTGGCGGGAAGGGCGCTGGTACAAACCCACAGGCTCAACAGCGACGACCCATATAATCAAGCCACAGATCGGCAAGTTGCAGGGCGGCATTGATCTCTCGAATAGTGTCGAGAATGAATACCTGTGCCTCAAACTTGTATCGGGACTCGGTGTTCCAACAGCCGAGGCCGAGATTTCTGAGTTCGAAGATCAGAAAGCCCTTGTCGTAAAAAGATTTGATCGACGCTGGCTAGAGCACGATCTTGCTTGTTTGAATCGAAGTGGGATTCCCAAATCATCTTCTTTGTGATTCAAGATGTCGGCTGGATTGGAGGCTGGCATGGATGAGCAAGTACTATTCCCTTGATCTTCGCAGACGGGCGGCGCGCT
>JANPDD010000003.1:0-5882 GCA_031431295.1 Hyphomicrobiales bacterium
AGTAAGATCCACGTTCTGAAATCTCCGAAATTCATCAGTATACAGAGGAATTAAGCACATGGCTGCAAAAGAAGTCCGCTTCGGCGGTGAAGCCCGCGAGAAAATGCTCCGCGGCGTCGACATTCTCGCAAACGCGGTGAAGGTCACCCTTGGCCCCAAGGGCCGCAACGTCGTCATCGACAAATCATTTGGCGCACCCCGCACCACCAAGGATGGCGTCACCGTGGCGAAGGAAATCGAACTCGAAGACAAGTTCGAAAACATGGGCGCCCAGATGGTGCGCGAAGTCGCCTCGAAGACCAATGATGTCGCGGGCGACGGTACCACAACAGCCTGCGTGCTGGCCCAAGCCATCGTACGCGAAGGTGCGAAGTCAGTTGCCGCCGGCATGAACCCCATGGATCTGCGGCGCGGCGTTGATCTGGCGGTTGCCTGCGCCATCGAGGATTTGAAGAAGCGCTCGAAGAAGGTCAAGGGTACTGAAGAAATCATGCAGGTCGGAACGATCTCTGCCAATGGCGAAAAGTCCATCGGTGAAATGATCGCGAAGGCCATGCAGAAGGTCGGCAATGAGGGTGTCATTACGGTTGAGGAAGCCAAGACCGCCGAGACCGAACTCGAAGTCGTCGAAGGCATGCAGTTCGACCGCGGCTATCTCTCGCCCTATTTCATCACCAATGCCGACAAGATGGTGGCGGAACTTGAGGACGTGTACATTCTCCTCCACGAGAAGAAGCTCTCCTCGCTTCAAGCCATGCTGCCGATTTTGGAAGCCGTGGTGCAAACCTCAAAGCCACTGCTCATCATCGCTGAAGACATCGAAGGCGAAGCGCTTGCCACCCTTGTGGTCAACAAGCTCCGTGGTGGTTTGAAGATCGCTGCCGTGAAGGCTCCGGGCTTCGGCGACCGCCGCAAGGCCATGCTCGAGGACATCGCTGTTCTCTCGGGCGGTCAGGTGATCTCGGAAGACTTGGGCATCAAGCTTGAGAATGTGACGTTGGACATGCTCGGCCGTGCCAAGCGTGTGAAGGTCGAGAAGGAAAACACCACGATCATCGACGGCGTTGGCAAGAAGGCCGACATCGCCGGTCGCATCGCCCAGATCAAGGCGCAGATCGAGGATACGACGTCCGACTACGACAAGGAAAAGCTGCAAGAGCGTCTGGCCAAATTGGCGGGCGGTGTTGCCGTGATCAAGGTTGGCGGTTCAACGGAAGTCGAAGTGAAGGAACGCAAGGACCGCGTAGACGACGCACTGAACGCCACGCGCGCTGCCGTTGAAGAAGGCATTGTGCCCGGCGGTGGCGTGGCACTGTTGCGTGCCAAGAAGGCCGTTGATGCTTTGACCTCAAGCAACGCCGACATTCTGGCTGGCATCAGGATCGTGTCGAAGGCGCTGGAAGCGCCGATCCGCCAGATCGTCGAGAACGCCGGTGTGGAAGGCTCGATTGTCGTCGGCAAGCTGTTGGAGAAATCCGGCAACTACGGCTTTGACGCGCAGAACGAGGAATATGTGGACATGGTTGTGGCGGGCATCATCGACCCCACGAAGGTCGTGCGCACCGCACTGCAGGACGCGGCCTCGGTTGCCTCGATCCTGATCACCACGGAAGCCATGATCGCCGAAAAGCCCAAGGACAAGCCATCAGGCATGCCCGGCGGCGGCATGGGCGGCGGCGGCATGGGCGGCGGCATGGACTTCTAAGTCCGGCCACCTCCATCGTGAACACGAAACCCCGGGAGCAATCCCGGGGTTTTTTTACGCTGCCCCAGTTGATCGCACTTGACCTCCCGGGAACAATTTGTGAACATGATGCCATGAATCGCACTTTTTATGAGTTCTTTGCTGGCGGCGGCATGGCTCGGCTTGGACTGGGATCGGGATGGCAATGTCTTTTCGCGAATGACATAGATGAAAAAAAGATGGAAACCTATCGGGCCAACTTCGGTGACGAGGGCACTGTTCGCTGTGACATTGCAGCGTTGAAGGCCAAATCTTTGCCTGGATCGCCAATCTTGGCTTGGGCATCGTTTCCGTGTCAGGACCTATCGTTGGCGGGCAACCGCATTGGTCTTGCGGGCGAGCGAAGCGGAACGTTTTGGGGTTTTTGGTCAGCGATCAACAAGCTAAAGCTCACTGACAGGCGGCCACCGCTACTGGTGCTCGAAAATGTTTGCGGACTTTTGACATCTCACGGCGGTCAAGACTTCCGCGAAGTTTGCCGCGCAATTGCGAGCTTGGGTTATAGTTTTGGCGCTGTCGTCGTCGACGCCGTTCATTTCCTTCCGCAGTCGCGTCCAAGATTGTTTGTCTTATGCGTGGACGCGAAGCTTCGCATTCCTGCCGGACTTTGTTCGAATGAGCCGAGCAATAGATGGCACAGCTCAGCATTGATATCAGTTGCGCGAACTTTGCCGCAGGATTTGCAGGCAAATTGGATTTGGTGGAATTTGCCCGCGCCAAGGAGGAAACTGACTTCTCTGAATGATTTGCTTGTGACCGATGATGACGATCTCAATTGGAATTCCCGAACCAAGACTGCGGCATTGCTAGCAATGATGTCTCCGGCCAACCGGGAAAAAGTTACGGCGGCGCAAAAAAGTGGCAAGCGCGTTGTCGGAACGGTTTACAAGAGAACCCGCGTGGAGGGCGGCAATCGTTTTCAGCGGGCAGAAGTCAGATTCGACGGCATCGCAGGTTGCCTGCGCACGCCTGGGGGTGGATCAAGCAGGCAGACCTTGATTGTTGTAGAGGGCAAGAACGTCCGCTCACGCCTGCTGAGCATTAGGGAAGCGGCGCGTCTGATGGGCGTCCCCGATAGCTATAAAATTCCACTGAACTACAATGAGGGTTACCATATTTTCGGTGATGGGCTCGCCGTACCTGCCGTTGAACATATTGCGCGCAATTTGCTTAGCCCAATTGCAAACACAATCCTTCGCTCGTCTGATGCCCGTCGAAGGATTGCGGCGTGAAGAAACCACTGATCACAAGTGGAAGCGCTCCATTTGAGACGCGCGAGCTCCGCGCAGGGCTCAAAAAATTCTTCAAACTACCGCACATCGATCCAAAATCTGGGAAAACAGCGGCTATCGGTTCATACCGATGGGGCGTTTATATATTTTACGACTACGACGGCGAGCCGATCTATGTTGGCCAGACTTTTGAGCAAGTTTCTGGCCGCATTGGAAGGCATTTGACCAATCAGCGCTCCGATCCAGTAGCGATGTCGGTCTTGGATCCCTTTGAGGTTTTTGAAATCGAAGTTTATCCGCTACCGCAATTTGAGGAGGTAAATTCAAGACACAAGGACTTCAAAGAAGCAAAGCAACATTTGGATGCTCTCGAATACCATGTTCACGAGAAGGCAAAAGCGCAAAGCAAGTTCAAGGCGATTCTCAACGAAAAGGATCCACCGAAACCGACCAAGAAGTTTCCTGTTCCAAAATCCATAAGAGGTCGCATCGTTTCCGATCAGGTGAAGGAGCTGCGCGGACATGCCGACACCAGAACTGCGCGCCGCGCTCAAGTCATCGCCAGACTTTCGCAAACGATTGCTGAAAGACAAGTACAGGTCGGTCTTCGCCGCACACTTGTCACCCAAGCCAAACGGCTGGAATGGTTGGCGAAAGAACGCTTCACGGCCATGGGAGGCGAAAGCGCCGTAGAAACTGCTTCTGAAGACGAAGAGGGAAAAACCGACTGAAGGCGAAGCGTTACGGAAGCGGACGTGAAGAATGCCTCCGTTGAATAATCTCCCTCACGCAATCTCCACGTACAATTTCCGTCCCAATGCCGTCGCTGCCCGCCGATGTGTCGCAACTTTCTTTCATCCATCTGCATCGTCTCCAGCCGACGCCAGAAGGCCCTGTGGCTCGGGTTGGGCAGAGCGGAGAATCCAGTTGTCACAAGCCAACTCCGGACATAGCATTGCCAGACAACCACGTTTGGAGGCTCGGGCTTGGCATCCACATTCGTTTTTGTCCACGGCGGCTTTGGATCGCCTGCCGAGCTTGCCCCGGCAGTTCCGTTTCTGGAAGCCCATGGACACCACGTCATCAACGTCGATCTGCCCTGCGAGCGCGCCCAGTCGACGCTCGACGACTATGCCGATGCCGTGGTGCAGGCCATGGCGGGAACCGCTGGGCCACACGTCATCGTTGGCCATTCGGTCGGCGGCGCTACAATTGCCCTTGCCGCCTCCCGGGTGCGGGCAGATCGCCTGGTTTTCGTCGCCGCACTCGTACCAGAACCAGGGAAGTCAATCTACGAGACCATTGGCCCGGCAACCCGGGCAGCGATGGAGCATGTGACCATCGACCATGGCGACGGCACGCGCTCATTCGATTTCGATTTGCTCTCCGCCTTGGCACCGCCTGAGGAGCGCGAGGCCTATCTGAATTTCCTGCGCGCCACCCAGCGCAGGCAGGGTTGGCTGGCGATCACCCAACCCTGGCCGGGCACCGGCATTCCCGATATCCCGCGCAACTATATCCTCTGCACCGAGGATACGATCATTCCGCCAGCGCAGCAGCGTATTTTCGCCGCTGCCCTCGGCGTCACCCCTATCGAGATCGACTCAGTCCATTCTGTCTTCAGCGCCAAGCCGCGAGAACTTGCCGACATCCTTGCCTCTTTGGCCGCGTGACTGAAGGCAGCAGCGGTATTTCATGCCGCCATGGGCATGGCAACGATCTGCTGCATTAGGGTCATCACATCAACCATGGCGATGTGTTCGGTGATTTTGCCGTTGCTGATGCTGTGGTGGGAGATGGCCTTGATCTTGACCGGCTTGTTGCTGGCGGGAATGCCATTGAATGGTGCCGTGTGGACGGCGTGCCATTCGAGAAAGGTCGAGACGTTTGAGCCCTCGGCGAGCTGCACCTTGATCACGTGACGGGCCTGGCTGAAAGCCGTGAAGAACGCCCCCGCTGCCTGCATGAAGCCGTTGAAGTCCATCGGGCCTGGAACTCCCGACATCGTGAATTTGGCATCGCCGCTATAGATACCCTGCACGCGTGCCATATCGCCCGTATCAATGGCTTGAAAGAGTTGGGCGACCAGCTTCTTGTTTGCTTCAGTTGACATCTCATTCTCCTTTGCATGTTGAGATGCCCCGAACCTAGAGAGGTGGCTTGCCCCGCACATCCGGCAAACCCCCCATTCGATAAATGTAATTTGATCAGAGCCAGCCGTTTTCGGCGGCGTGCAATGTGGCACCAGCCCGGGAAATGACGCCGAGCTTGTCGTAAACATGAGTGATGTGGCGCTCCACCGTCTTGGGCGAAATGTCGAGGGACCGCGCAATTTCCTTATTCGACTGCTGGCGCGCCACGAGGCGCAGGACTTCCATCTCACGGTCACTCAAGGATACGGCAGCGGTTCGCCGCGCGTGTGGCTTTTGACCCTGGCCGGAGAGCACGGCATCAACGGCGCGGCTATCGAGCTTGCCTTCTTTCGCCTCAACGTTGAGAATTTTTGCGGCTTCCGCTTCAGTGTAGGTCGGACGGTGCGGCCGCGCTTCCGTCAGCGCACACCAAGCGTTTGCACATGCGAGAATGCGGGCAGGTGCCGAGAGTGCTGCACCTTGCAGCCCCCGGTGATAGCCCGAACCATCCAGTCGCTCATGGTGGAGAGCACCCAGTGTCCCAATGGGCTTGAGCAAAGGAGAATCGGCGAAAACCCGCTCGGTCAGATAGGTATGAAGCCGCACCCGTTCCCGGTCTCCGGCACTCAAGGTTCCGCTCTTCATCCAGATCGCCGCCTGCACCCCGATGCGGCCGAGATCATGCACATGCCCCGCATGGCGCAGCAGTACAACATCTGCGGCGGGCAGTCCGCACGCCTTGGCAGCAAGCTCAGCGACGTTGGCGACCCGGCG
>JANPDD010000004.1:0-5937 GCA_031431295.1 Hyphomicrobiales bacterium
GGTGTAGACAATGAAGGGATCAAGCGTCACGGCAAAGATCGCAGGCACGGAATCAACTGCAAATATGAGATCAACGAACTCTACCAGCACCAGCGCCACCGCAAGCGGTGTCAGCCAGGTGACAAGCCGACCAGTGTGGGGATCGGGTTTCTTTACTGTGAAATCATGGCCATGCAGCTCGTTGGTGATGCGAAAGTGACGGCGTAGAAATTTGAGGATTGGGTTGTTCTCGAAATCTGACTTATCTTCACCTACCCTGAACATCTTAAGGCCGGTAAACACCAGGAAGGCGCCGAAGACATAGAGAATCCAGCTAAACTGGCTAATGAGCGCGACACCAAAGCCGATCATGATGGCGCGCATGACGATGGCACCAATGATGCCCCAGAACAGAACCCGGTGCTGATAGGCCCGCGGCACAGCAAAATAGGCAAAAATTGTGGCGATGACGAAGATGTTGTCCATTGCCAAAGACTGCTCAATCACATAGCCCGTGTAGAACTCGAGCCCGCTTTGCGCGCCCCGTGACCACCAGACCCAGGCGCCGAAGGCCAAAGCGATGGCAACATAGCCCGAATAAAGCAGGAAGCTTTCGCGGGCGCTGATTTCCTTGTCTTCCCTGTGGAGGACACCAAGATCAAGAGCAAGCAAGCCAACGACAATGGCGACAAAGGCCATCCAAAAATAGGCCGGTGTGCCGAATAGGTCGGCCGAAAGGACAGCGAACAGAACTTCCAAGCCGAGACCCCCCTATTCTAGCCTTGTTGTTGATCAGCTCCGACATCACAGGACAAAATATCCGTCCCGCCAGAGGGGCCCGGCGCTGCATCCGGGTCAGATGGGAAGCGATTGGCAAAATTCAAGCGCGCAGAGGATTAAACAATTGTAAGCATCCATAACTGGTTTTATGCGGAACCGGGTCCACCACCGAGATGCGCCGACGTGTCTTTCAAAGGGAAGTAACGAGCCATGAACCTGGTCCAACTGTTGAACGAGAAGGGGAAAAGGCAAGTCGCCGTTGTCGCGAACAGCGCCTTGCATGCCATCAAAGGACCCCGCACCACGCTTGAACTCGCGGCTCGCGCCCTCACGGAAAAGACCAGTCTCGCAGCCCTGGTCAAGTCGCTCGCCGCCGCAAAGGGCGAGGATTACCAGACTGCCTTGAAAGAGCGCCGCATCCTTTCGCCCGTGGACCATCCCGATCCCGCCCACTGCATCATCACCGGAACAGGCCTCACTCACCTGGGCTCGGCATCAGCGCGCGACTCCATGCACAAGAAGCTCGATGGCAAAGACGTTGAACTGACCGACAGTCTCAAGATGTTCAAACTGGGCCTCGATGGCGGCAGACCTGCAAAGGGGAAGGCTGGCGTGCAACCTGAATGGTTTTACAAGGGAGATGGCCGCTGGCTTGTACCCCCCGGTGCGCCCTTGCCGAAGCCGTCCTTTGCGCTCGATGGTGGCGAGGAACCGGAGGTGGCAGGTCTCTATCTCATTGACGGCACTGGCAAGCCCGTGCGCCTTGGTTTTGCCCTTGGCAATGAATATTCAGACCATGTGACGGAGCGCGAGAACTATCTCTATCTCGCCCATTCCAAGCTCAGGCATTCGGCAATCGGCCCGGAGATGATCACGGGTGCTCTTCCCGCCCACATTGAGGGTGAGAGCCGTATCCTGCGAAAGAACGCGGTCGTCTGGCGGAAAGCCTTCCTGACGGGTGAGGCCAACATGTCGCACACCCTTGCCAACCTCGAATATCACCATTTCAAATACGCGCCCTTCCGCAGTCCCGGCGACCTGCACATCCACTATTTCGGCACGGCAACACTCTCGATTGCTGATGGCTTTGTCACCGAGGATGGCGATGTCTTTGAAATCGAGGCCGCACCGTTTGGCGCCGCCTTGCGAAATCCACTCAAGGCCCTGAAACCGCAATTCCAGCCGGGCGGCGTGAGGGCGTTGTGAAGGCGAGACCCTTCATTGCCGTTGATTGGGGCACAACGTCGTTCCGGGCCTATCTGGTGGATGAAGGGGGGAATGTTGCAGGCGAGGTTGCGGCACCCGAAGGCATTCTCGCGGTCAAGGATGGCGCCTTCGAAGCAGCACTTGAGGACCGCATCGGAGCCTGGGACACGTCCCTTCCGGTCCTGGCATCGGGCATGATCACCTCACGGCAGGGCTGGATCGAACTTCCCTATGTGGATTGCCCCGCGGGCGCTGCCGATCTGGCGCGCCACCTTCACGTCCACACCACCACGGCTGGCCGTGTCATCCATTTCGCCACGGGCCTGCACTATGCCAGCCCCACGCTCGGGCATGACGTGATGCGCAGCGAGGAAACCCAGGTCTTTGGCTCCCTCGATGCAGCGGCACACTTCATCACGCCCGGCACCCACTCGAAATGGATTGATGTGGAAGATGGACGCATTGTGCGTTTTTCAACCTATGTCACGGGTGAGCTTTTTGCCATCCTCAAGGGCCACAGCATTCTTGGGCGCTTGATGACGAGTGACATGCAGGACGGGGCCAGCTTCCGGCGCGGCGTCGAGAAGGCCTTGGGCGAACCGGCGGGCCTCTCCCACATCCTGTTCTCGGCGCGCAGCCTTGCTCTTTATCAGGAGATTGCGGGCGAGCATGTCGCGTCCTACCTCTCAGGCCTGGTGATTGGCGCCGAAGCCGCCCACGCCCTGATGGCACGGCCTTCGGGCGTTGAATACCTCGTACTTGCCAGTCCAAAAATCGGGGGCGCCTATGTCGCAGCGCTGGATGTGGCGGGCGTCAAGGCACGCTATGGAGATCCCTTGGCGATTGTCAAAGGCCTCAAAGCCATTGGCCAATTCGCCGGAGTGATCAGATGACATTTGATGAAGCCCTTTCCCGTTGCGGGGTGATTGCCATTCTCAGGGGTGTCACACCGGACGAGGCCTTGGCCGTGGGCGAGGTTCTGTTTCAGGCCGGGCTCCGCGTGCTCGAGGTGCCGCTCAATTCGCCTGATCCCTTTGTCTCGATCAAGCGCCTCGCCGGTGCTTTCAAGGGCCGCATGGTTGTGGGCGCAGGCACGGTGCTTTCCGTGGCTGACGTCGATCAGCTCAAAGTCCATGACGGCGAAATCTGCATTTCACCTGACGCCAATCCGGTCGTCATCGCCCGTGCCCGCGCCATTGGCCTTGAACCGGTGCCCGGCGTGTTCACGCCGACCGAGGCCTTCGCGGCAATTCGTGCCGGAGCGCGCCATTTGAAGCTTTTTCCCGCCGAAGCCGCATCGCCTGCCACAGTCAAGGCTTGGAAAGCTGTTCTGCCCAAGGATGTAAAACTTCATGCCGTGGGCGGCATCACACCGGGCACCATGAAAAACTGGCTTGCCGCAGGCACCACCGGATTTGGCGTCGGCTCCAACATCTACAAGCCCGGCAAAGCGCTTGCCGACATCGCCCGGGACGCCAAGAGTTTTGTGGATGGATTTGCCGCCGCACGCACGGGAGAAGGACCATGAAAGTGGCATTGGTGACGGGTGCTGGCTCTGGCATCGGCCGCGCCAGCGCAATCGCACTCTCTGGGGCGGGCTATGCGGTTGTTCTGACGGGGCGCACGCTGTCCAAACTGGAAGAAACAAAGGCCGCGTTGAAGGGCAAGGCACTTTGCGTGGCTTGCGACGTGGCGAAGCCTGACGATGTGAAATCGCTTTTCAGCAAGACGGTTGAAGCATTTGGACGCCTCGATGTGCTCTTCAACAACGCAGGCACAGGCGCACCGGGAACGATCCTGCTGGAAGACCTGACCTTCGAGCAGTGGACAAATGTCGTGAACACCAATCTCACGGGTCCGTTCCTGTGTACCCAGGAGGCCTTCAGAATCATGAAGGCGCAATCGCCGCAAGGTGGCCGCATCATCAACAACGGTTCCATCTCGGCCCATGCGCCGCGCCCGAACTCGGCACCCTACACTGCCACCAAGCACGCCATCACCGGCCTTACCAAATCCGCAAGCCTTGATGGCCGCAAATACAACATCGCCTGCGGCCAGATCGATATTGGCAATGCGGCAAACGACATGGCAGACCGCATGGCCGGCAGCGTGCCACAGGCCAACGGCACGATGGTTGAGGAACCGCGCATGGATCTTTCCGATGTCGCGCGCTCGGTGGTTTACATGGCATCCCTTCCGCCGGAAGCGAACGTGCTGTTCATGACGGTAATCGCCACCAAAATGCCATTTGTCGGGCGCGGCTAGAGATTGAAATTGCGAATGTCGCCACGCGCCACCATCCTGCTGACTTTTGCTGCCTTTGGTGCTGTGGTGGGCAGCCATGTGGGCTCCATGCCGCTCCTGGTTGAAGCCTCCGGCGTCACACCCTTTGTCTTCGGCATTGCCGGAGGTGTTGGCATGCTCGCCAATATCATGGCCATGGGCCTCGGTGGACGGATCAACCGTTTTGCCGACCACCGCCAGGTCCTGCTTGTGGCCTTGCCACTGCTGATTGCGGGTCTTCTCTTTGGCCTGCTCGTCAATTCCGTCGCCGCCTTCATTCTGTCATTCGTGATCCTCAGCGCGCTGCTGGGCGTGACCGACCTGTTCATGAATGCGGAGGGTTCGGTGATTGAGCATGAATTGCGTCGCCCGGTTTTCAGCGCCTTCCACGGGGCGGCATCCCTGGGCATCGCGCTCTTCGCCATCATCGGCAGCATCATCTCGGTGAATTTTGCGCCGTGGGTTTGCGCCATCATGGCCGCAGTTCCCGTGGGCGCGGCCTGGCTTGCCGTATGGACCTCAATTCCGTCGCGTGGCTTGGGCCAAATCCGGACGGCGGCGGAACATGTGGTGCTGCCGCGCCGCATCCTCACCTTTGTCGGCCTTGCGGCGGGCTTCAATGTCGCCTGTGAGGGCGCTGCCATTCTCTGGGCCGGGCAGTTGCTGGCATCCATTGCGCCGGAACTCGCTGCCATTTCGGGGCTGGGCCTTGCCTTCTACGGCATTTGCGGCGGCATCATGCGGCTCGTCGGCGATGGCCTGCGCGCCCACGTCGGCGACGTGCGGGTGATGGTCCCAAGCCTCTGTGTTGCCATCGCGGGCCTTGTCACCTTGGGCCTGGCACCGGGCTTCTGGCCATCCGTTGCTGCTTTTGCGGCGGTTGGATTTGGCCTCGCGATCACCTTTCCCTGTCTTTTTGCACTGGCGGGAAAACTTGCACCCGGAAACCGGGCGGCCGCCATGGGCTATGTGGCGGCAATCGGCGGCGCGCCGCGTGTGATCCTGCCATGGATATTGGGCTGGCTTGCCGCGCAATATTCACTCTCAGCGGTTTTCGCGGCCTGCGCCATCGTGGCCGCAACTGCGCTGATTGTTATTGTGATGACCTTTGCCGAAGCGGAACGCCACGCCCCGGCGAAATAGCCTGCCAAACAAAAGAGCGCCACCTGTCGGCAGCGCCCCATTCTTGAAACAACCCGCGTCAGGCAGCCTTGGCTTCAATGGCCTTTGGCTTTGCCGCTTGGGTGACGGCAATCTGGCGGGGTTTCAGCGCCTCCGGCACATTGCGCACCAGGTCGACATGCAAGAGGCCGTTGTTCAGCGCGGCACCTTTCACCTCCACATAGTCGGCAAGCTGGAAGCGGCGCTCGAAGCCGCGCGCGGCAATGCCCTGATGCAGAACTTCCACATCAGGATCAGGCTTTTCGGATTTATTGCCTGTCACGGTGAGTGTGTTGCCCTTGGCTTCAATGGAAACATCATCAGTCGAAAATCCGGCGACCGCCATGGTAATGCGATAGGCATTCTCACCCAAGCGCTCGATATTGTAGGGCGGCCAGGCCTGTGTTTCCACGGTTGCGGCCTCGTCGAGCAGCCGGAACAGGCGATCAAAGCCAACGGATGAACGGTAAAAGGGGGAATAGTCAAACATGTCACACTCTCCTTGAAGCAGTGGTCATTCAATTTGCC
>JANPDD010000005.1:0-5605 GCA_031431295.1 Hyphomicrobiales bacterium
GCGCGCTTGTACTTGCGCACGGTTGCGCCGTTCCTTAAAAATTCCACACGCGGGCTGCGGCGCACCACGCCCTCTACACCCCCCGGCCCGCCATGGCCCCACGCCACTGCCTGCAGACGCTTGACGTAACCGCCATGGTCAGCACCCAGAATGTAGATGAGCTGCTTGAAACCCCGGGAAATCTTGTCCCGGCTATAGGCAACGTCAGAGGCGAAATAGGTGAAGCTGCCGTCTGATTTCCTGAGGGCACGATCCACATCATCGCCAAAGGCCGTGGCCCGGAACAGAGTCTGCTCGCGGTCTTCCCAATCCTCTGGCACCTCGCCTTTGGGTGGGGCGAGGCGACCCTGGTAAATATGGCCCGCCTTCTCGAGCACCGCCAAAGTATCGTCAACGGCCCCTGAACTGTGGAGGGACCGCTCGGAAAAGAACACATCCTGCTTGATTTTCAACGACGCAAGATCGTCCCGGATCAAATCGAGCATGGCCGCAATGGCCACCGCGCGCACGGTCTCCAGCCAAGCGATTTCCGGTTGCTCCAACAGGCTGCGCCCGAATTTTCGCGCCAGCATTTCGCCGACCGGCTTTAAGTAGTCGCCGGGGTAAAGACCCGCCGGAATATCCGCAATCACTTCGCCCAGTGCCTCGCGGTAGCGCAGATGGGCCGAACGCGCCAGCGTATCAACCTGCGCGCCCGCATCATTGATGTAGTATTCTTTTGTCACCGTATGGCCGGTTGCCGTGAGCAGTGCTGCGAGCGCGTCACCAAAGACGGCACCCCGGCAATGGCCCACATGCAAGGGGCCGGTCGGGTTGGCCGACACGTATTCAACATTGACCATCGCACCACCGCCCATGGTGGAGCGGCCAAAGTCCTCTTTCTCTTCCAGCACGGAGGCGAGGAACCGTGGCCAGATCGCAGGCGCCAGACGGAGATTGATGAACCCCGGTCCGGCAATGCCTGCCGATGCCACATCAGTGTGGAGTTCCATCTCGGCGCAGATCAATTCGGCAAGTGCGCGCGGATTGAACCCGGCAGCCTTGGCCAATACCATGGCGGCATTGCTCGAAACATCGCCATGGGCGCTGTCGCGCGGCGGCTCCATCACCACACGTGACAAATCGAGCCCGGCGGGAATCATACCGCGGGCTTCGATCCTGCTGAGGCATTGTTCGAGCACCCCGTGAAAATGCGCAAAAAGGTTCATGCTTACTGGCTAAACATTTGTTTATTTTGATTAAATTTCAATTAACGAAAGAGCGGATCAAGGTCAAACAAGCGTTTGTGCTGTTCCAGAGCATAGCGATCCGTCATGCCCGCCAGAAAATCGCAGACCTGCCGGGCATGGCGGCTTTGGTCGGAAATCGGCGCGCCCTCACGCCAGTCCTTGGGCAATAGCTTTTCGTCGTTCATGTAGGCCGTGAAAATATCCCTGATGACCCGTTGCGCCCGCTCCATGATCGCCAACACGCGCTCATGCTGGTACATGGAGTGGGTGAGGAACTGTTGCAAGATGCGATTGTTCTCTTTCATCTGTGCACTGAACGAAATCAGGCTTTCCTGCAAGCCCCTTACCGCGTCGGCGGAATGGGGTTTGATCCGCTGGACGTTCTGGCGTGACTGGGCCAGTACATCCGCCACCATGGCCGAAATCACGCGCCGCACGGTTTCATGGACGGTGCGGTTGTGGTCAAGGTCAGGGTAGGCCTTCAGCACCTGGCCGAGTGCTGTGCCAACCAATGGAATGTCGCCAAGGTCGATGATGTTGAACAGCCCTGCCCGCAAGCCATCGTCGATGTCGTGGGCGTTGTAGGCAATGTCATCTGAGACTGCCGCGACTTGCGCTTCCGCCGACGCATGCCTTGCAAGACCCAGATCATGCACTTCCGCATATTCAATGATGGCTGCAGGCAGGCCGCTGTCGCGGTAGTGGCCAAGGGCGTGGCCTTGCGAATCCGTCAGCGGGCCATTGTGTTTGACGAGCCCCTCCAGCGTCTCCCAGGTCAGGTTCAGGCCATCAAAATCGGCATAGCGGCGCTCCAGCCGCGTGACGATGCGCAGCGCCTGGGCATTGTGGTCAAAGCCCCCGTAGTCTGTCATCAGCCGGTCCAGCTCACGCTCACCCGCATGGCCGAACGGCGTGTGGCCAAGGTCATGGGCCAATGCCAGCGCCTCTGTCAGGTCCTCGTCCAGGCCCAACACGCGGGCAATTGAGCGGGCGATTTGCGCCACTTCGATCGAATGGGTGAGGCGCGTGCGATAGTGGTCACCCTCGTGATAGACAAATACCTGGGTCTTGTGTTTCAGCCTGCGAAATGCGGCTGAGTGGATAATGCGGTCCCGGTCTCGGGCAAACTCTGAACGCGGCGGTGCAGGCGCCTCTTGCACCAGCCGTCCCCGGCTGTGGGCGGCATTGCAGGCACAGGCTTGCAGCCTCGTCATTTGCCCCCCCTTCTCTTCGCCATTGACTTTTGTGCTCCGCGCCCCAAGATTCCACTCATGTCCGTTTCCGCCCTTACAGTAACACCTGCCGCCGCCAAACGCATTCTTGAGATTGGCGGTGCCGCCCATGCGGCCCTCCGCGTTGCCGTGAACGGGGGCGGATGCTCGGGTTTTCAATATGAGTTCAAGCTGGAAAGCGCACGCGCCGCAGACGACAATGCCTTTGAACGCGATGGCGCCGTTGTCCTTGTCGATCCTGTGTCGTTGGATTTCGTCACCGGATCAACCCTCGATTTTGTCGACGATCTTATGGGGCAGTCCTTCCGCATGCAGAACCCGAAGGCAAAATCCTCCTGCGGTTGCGGCACCAGTTTTTCGTTTTAGGTTCTACTCGACCGTAACCGACTTGGCCAAATTCCTGGGCTGATCCACGTCCGTTCCCATCTGCAGGGCGGCGTGATAGGCCAACAGTTGCACCGGCAGCGCGTAGACCAGCGGATTGATGAACGGGTGCACCCTCGGCATGCTGATGCAATGGAATGACTTGGCCATGTTGTGTGCGCAGCCCTCATTGTCTGTCATCAGCACAATCTTTCCGCCGCGGGCCGCCACTTCCTCCATGTTGGAAATGGTCTTTTCATAGAGGTCGTCATGGGGTGCCAATACGAGCACCGGCACAGTCTCGTCGATCAAGGCAATTGGCCCGTGTTTCAGTTCACCTGCTGCATAACCTTCCGCGTGTATATAGCTGATTTCCTTTAATTTTAGAGCGCCTTCCAAGGCGATGGGATACATGATGCCGCGGCCCAGGAAAAGCACATCCCGCGCGCCCGCCACATCCTTGGCAACAGCTGCAATATGCCGTTCCTGTTTCAGGACTTCAGCCATGTGGCGCGGCGCTTCGAGCAGCGCGCCCACAAGTTCATGCTCACGTTCAGGCGAAAGCACGCCGCGCTGTTTTGCAGCCAGCAGCGTCAGTGCGGCAAGTGCCGCAAGCTGGCAGGTGAAGGCCTTGGTGGACGCGACGCCGATCTCGGGGCCTGCATAGGTCCGCATCACCATTTCGCATTCCCGCGCAATGGTCGATTCGGGCACATTCACAACCGCAAGCGTGTGTTGGCCCTGCGACTTGGAATAGCGCAACGCCGCCAGTGTATCCGCTGTCTCGCCAGACTGAGACACGACAATCGCCAAGCCATTTTTTTCAAGGGGTGCTTCGCGATAACGGAACTCCGAAGCGATATCGACATCGCAGGGCAGCCGCGCAATCCGCTCAAGCCAGTATTTGGCCACAAGCCCGGCATAGGAGGCGGTGCCGCAGGCGGTAATTGTAACCCGGTCGAGTTTGGCAAAATCAAAGGCCATGTTTTTGGGCTCGCGCACGGTGCAGTTGGCGAAATCAATGTATTCAGCCAGCGTGTGGCCCACCACTTCCGGCTGTTCGGCAATTTCCTTGGCCATGAAATGCCGATGGTTGCCCTTGTCCACCAGCATGGAAGACGCCTGGCTGATGCTCATGGGGCGCTCCACTGGCTTGTTCGCGGCATCGAAAATCTGGACAGAGTTGCGTGTCAGGACGGCCCAATCGCCTTCCTCGAGATACGTGACCCTGTTTGTGAAGGGCGAAAGCGCCACCGCGTCTGAACCCAGGTAATTTTCGCCATCGCCATGGCCAACGGCAAGCGGTGAGCCCTGGCGTGCGCCGATCAGCAGGTCAGGCTCATCCCTGAACAGCATGGCAAAGGCGAAGGCCCCGCGCAGCCGCGGCAAAACGGCTTTCACAGCCTCGATGGGCGCGAGCCCATTCTTGCGTTCAATTGACAGGAGATGCGCCACAACTTCCGTGTCCGTTTGGGTCTGGAAGACAACGCCCTGCGCCGCCGCTTCCTCTTTCAACTCCCGGAAATTCTCAATGATGCCGTTGTGCACAATCACCACATCGCCCGCCATGTGCGGGTGGGCGTTGTCTTCATTGGCGACACCATGGGTGGCCCAGCGCGTGTGGCCGATGCCTGTGATGCCCAACATGGGCTGGTCGCGCAGCCGCGCCTCAAGGTTCTTCAGTTTACCTGGAGCACGGCAGCGCACGATGGCACCACCCTCAAGCGTGGCAACGCCCGCTGAATCATACCCGCGATACTCCAGCCGCCGCAGGGCCTCGACGATATCGAGTGCCACGGGTTCCTTGCCCAGAATGCCAACAATGCCACACATGCGGACGTTTCTCCCTAACCTTTTGCCTTCTGCAACTTCCGTGCCGACTTTACGGCACGATAGCGCTTGGCCCACCCTTCCTTGATCTCCAGCGTTGGACGGGCAATCGCCAGCGCGTCTTCCGGGACATCCACACCAATGACCGAGCCCGCCGCGATGTTGGCCCCTGCCCCGATCTTGACCGGTGCCACCAGCGCCGTATTGGAGCCGACGAAAACATTTTCGCCGATTTCGGTCTGGTGTTTTTCGAAACCGTCATAGTTGCAGGTGATTGTCCCCGCCCCGATGTTGGACCCGGCACCGACCACGGCATCGCCGATATAGGACAGGTGGTTGGCCTTGGCCCCCTCCTCCATCCGTGCGTTTTTGACTTCCACGAAGTTGCCGATGTGTACGTTGGGGCCGATGTCGGCACCGGGCCGCAGCCGCGCAAATGGCCCCACGATCGCACCAGCGGCGATGCGCGCGCCCTCGATGTGGGAGTTGGCTTTGATGAACACGCCATCCTCGACCACCACACCTGGGCCGAAGAACACGTTGGGCTCGATCACGACATCGCGGCCGATGACGGTGTCATGGGACAACCACACCGCCTCCGGCGCGATCAACGTGGTGCCCGCCAGCATGACCTCCCGCCGTCGGCGCGCCTGCCAGATCGCCTCGGCGGCGGCGAGCTGATCGCGCGAATTGACACCGAGAACGTCGCTCTCGGGGCAGGTCACCGTGGCGGTGACCAGACCGGCGGTGTGCGCCTTGGCCACCGCGTCGGTGAGATAGAACTCCGCCTTGGTATTGAGGCAGTCGATCCCGTCGAGCAAGGCGAGCATGTGTTTCGATTGAAAACCCATTACGCCGGCATTGCACAGGGTTTCGCGACGCTCCGCCTCGCTCGCTTCGCCATGCTCGCGGATCGCCTCCAGGCGCCCGGCTGCGTCGCGAAGCAATCGC
>JANPDD010000006.1:0-18458 GCA_031431295.1 Hyphomicrobiales bacterium
GCATCATCCCGCAAATCCCTGTGGGCCGTCTGGGCGAACCTGAAGAGATAGCCCGGGCCGTCGCTTTCCTCGCCTCTGACGATGCGGGTTTCATCACCGGCGCCACCCTTTCGGTCAATGGTGGACAATACATGGTCTGACCTTGTATTTCCGGCGGCCATGAAACTCAAAGCCAGCGCGCTCGCCTGTGAAAGGAACGGGCGCGTTGTTTTTTCCGGTGTCGATTTTGTAGTCAAGAGCGGCGAGCTTGCCGAACTGCGCGGCCCCAATGGCTCCGGCAAGTCATCGCTGCTGCGCCAGGTCGCGGGCCTTGTGCCAGTGAGTGGCGGTGGCCTGACGCTTGACATGGGCGATGATGACAGCGCGGGTGATCAGCCACTGCCCCAGCGTTGCCATTATGTCGGGCATCAGGACGCACTCAAGCCCAGCCTCACCGTGCGGCAAAACCTTTCGTTTTGGGTCATGCTCCTGGGTGGCGGAGATGGAGATGTTGAGCGTGCGCTTGCCGCCTTCGGGCTTCCGGCGCTCAGCGAAGTTGCGGTGCAGTTTTTATCCGCCGGCCAACGCCGCCGCCTGGCCCTTGCGCGGCTTCCGGCATGCCCGCGCCCCATCTGGCTGCTCGATGAACCAACCACGGCATTGGACCAGGCTTCGCAGCACACCTTGGCAAATCTATTGACCGAGCATCTTGCGGGGGGCGGCCTGGCACTGGTCGCGACCCATGGCGACAGTTTGCGCAAGGCCGATCACGTGATCACCCTCGGCAACGGCGGCAGCGAATTCCGGAGACTGCAAAAATGACGGCCGCTTTTGTTGCCCTCATCAGGCGTGATTTGCTGCTCTCCCATCGTGGCGGGGGTGTGGGTGCCCCCCTCGCCTTCATGCTGGCGTTTCTCGTGATGATCCCGCTGGCCATCGGACCTGACCAGGAAACCTTGTCACGACTGGCGCCGGGGCTCATGTGGCTGGCCCTGCTGCTTGCCGTGCTGTTGACAACCGAACGCATGTTTCAGCAGGACTTCGAAGATGGTTCGCTTGACCTTTTCAATACCGCGGCATTGCCGCTCGAACTCATCTGCCTCGCTAAGGCGCTGGCCCATTGGCTGGGTGTCAGCCTGCCGCTCGCCGTGGTTGCGGGTCCCCTCGGCATCTTGCTCAACCTGCCGGTTGATCGGCTCGCAGTACTCTTGCTCGGCATGGTCACGGGCTCCCTGGCGCTCTCGCTCATTGCCGCAATTGCCGGTGCGGTGACGGCGGGTCTGCGCCGTGGAGGCCTGCTGATACCGCTCCTGGTTCTGCCGCTTTATGTGCCAGTCCTGATCTTTGGCCTTGCCACCACTGGCGGCGATCTGGGGCCGGCGGGTGCCACGCCATCACTCCTTGTGCTCGCCGCCATTGTGCTGATCACGCTGGTGTTACAGCCCTGGGCGGCGGCTGCGGCGCTGAGGGCCTATTTTCGCTAGAGCACGATCACTTTTGGTCGAGTCGACCAAAAGTGATAAACGTGCCCGCCAGATCAATTTCCGATCGCGCCTTGTCGACTTTGAATGCCTCATTCAAAGCCGACCGCGATCTACGCTTGAAAGGTTATTCTGACGCCATGCAGTTTCTCGCCAACCCCACCATTTTCATGCGCCTTGCCAATGCCGTTCTGCCCTGGGCCTGGACGGCGGCGGCACTCTGTTTTGCGGCGGGACTTTACATGGCCCTCATCTCCAGCCCTACCGACTACCAGCAGGGCGAAACCGTGCGCATCATGTATGTCCATGTTCCCGCCGCCTGGCTGGCACTCTTTATCTATGTACTCATGGCGGTTGCAAGTGCCGTGGCGCTGATCTTCCGCCATCCCCTTGCCGATGCTGCCGCCAAGGCCGCTGGCCCGCTGGGAGCTGTCTTCTGTTTCCTCGCCCTGGTGACGGGTGCCATCTGGGGCAAGCCCATGTGGGGCACCTGGTGGGTGTGGGATGCGCGCCTCACCTCCATGTTCATTCTCATGCTGCTCTATCTCGCCTACCTCGCGATCTGGCAGGCCTTTGACGATCCGCATCTGGCGGCAGGGCTTGCCCGCGTCGTTGCCCTTGTCGGCGTCATCATGGTGCCGATCATCAAGTTTTCCGTTGAGTGGTGGAACACCCTGCACCAGCCTGCCAGCCTGGCGAAGCTGGCCATTGATCCTGCCATGCTCTGGCCCCTGCTGTTGATGGCGCTGGCCTACACGCTGTTCTTCCTGTGCCTTCACCTCACGGCCATCGGCAATGAAATCACGGCACGCAAACTGCGCGCTGCGCGCCTCAAGGCCATCGCAAGCACATGATGGACCTTGCCGCCGCCCATGCAGGTTTTGTCATTGCGGCCTACGCCGTCTCCGCCGTTTTCCTGTCGGTCCTGTTGGCGGCAGTCATGCTGCGCCGCCGCCGCCTCAGCAAAGAAGAGCAAAAACTAAAACCCGGCGGCGACGGAAAATGACCGTCCGCCGCCTCATTCTGCTCTTGCCCGCACTCCTCTTTGCCGGTCTGGCGCTGCTCTTTTTCAAGGGCCTGTCCGGCGATCCCTCAACCCTCCCGTCCGCCCTCATCAACAAACCCGTTCCGGTCTTTGCACTTCCTGCCATTGCGGGCCTCGGCCTTCCCGGCGTTGGAGATCAGGACCTCAAGGCGGGCCGCGTGAGCGTTGTCAATATTTGGGCTTCCTGGTGCGGTCCCTGCCGCCAGGAACATGCCCTTCTCATGCAACTTGCACAGCGCGCCGACATCACTCTCCTCGGTATCAACAACAAGGACGATCCTGAAAATGCCCGGCGCTTCCTTGGCGCCCTTGGCCAACCCTTTTCGGCTGTTGGCGCTGACCGTGACGGCCGCGTGACCATTGACTGGGGTGGCTATGGCGTGCCTGAAACCTTCATCATTGATGGCCAGGGCATGATCCGCCACAAACATGTGGGGCCGCTGACAGCCGCTGATCTCACAGGTGATTTCGCCGTCCGGATCGAGGCCGCAAAGCACCCGCTCACTGCCAGGCCCTGAAATAGGCCTCAAGGACGCGGCGGTAAATGCGTGTTGTCGCCTTGAGTTCTGCAACCGATATGCGCTCGTCGGTCTGGTGGATGGTGGCGTTGGTGGGGCCAAATTCCAGGACCGGGCAATAGTCTTTTACAAAGCGCGCATCAGATGTGCCGCCGGAGGTTGAGAGCTTCGGCATCACCCCTGTTTCCGCCTCCACGGCATCCTGCACGAGACCCACGAAGGCACCAGGCTCGGTGATGAAAGCCTCCGCCCCTTTACTGCTCTTGACGCTCCAGGTGCCGCCCAGCTCGCCCTTTACCGCTTCGACATGGAAGGCGACCATGTCCTTCAACGAGGCAAAACTGTGCTTTGGCGAAAAGCGGATGTTGAACTTGGCCACAGCCCGCGACGGGATGACATTGCCTGCCGGGTTGCCGACATCAAAACTGCTGAAGGCAAGTGTGGACGGATCGAACTGGTCATTGCCATCATCGCGCTTTGCCAAGGCGATGCGATCCACAAATCGGGCGAGCTTCGGTATTGGATTGTCGGCCTTGTGGGGATAGGCCGCATGGCCCTGCTTGCCATCAACGGTGACAATGAAGGAGAGTGATCCCCGCCGTCCGATCTTGATGGTGTCGCCCAGCCTGTCCATGCAGGAGGGTTCGCCGACGAGGCAATGGTCCGGCACGTGGCCCTGTTCCTTCATCCATTGCAACACTTTCACCGTGCCATTGATGGCCGGGCCTTCTTCGTCATTGGTGATGAGAAACGAGATGGACCCCCTGAAGCCGGGGTTTTCGCGCACGAATTCGGCGGCCGCCGCAGCGAACGCGGCAATCGAACCCTTCATGTCCGTGGCGCCCCGGCCATAGACAAAGCCGCCGCTGATTTCGCCTGCGAATGGCGGATGTGACCAGATCGACTCGTCGCCCTGCGGCACCACATCCGTGTGGCCGGCAAAACACAAATGCGGCGATGATGTGCCAATACGGGCAAAAAGATTGTCCACATCAGGCGTATCAGTGTCCTTGAACAGCAGGCGCTCGCAGGTGAAGCCCGCAGTGGAAAGCCAAGTCGCAACGGTGGTAAGCGCCCCTGCCTCATGGGGTGTCACGGAAGGGCAGCGCAGCAATTGCTGCAGCATGGCGACGGGATCAATCGGAGAATTCTTCATCCACAATTCTTACCACAAAAAATACCCGGCCAAAACGCCGGGCATTTGTCAATATGAGCGCCTTTTTAACCGGCGACCGGGTCATCACCAAAGCGGTTTGGCCCTTCCGTGCCGCGCAAGAAGCCGCACTCGACGAGGAACCAGATGAAGCCGATGAGCGGTACGAAGAGAATGAGCGACCACCAGCCGGACTTGTCCCGGTCATGCCAGCGCTTGGTGTAGATGGCGAGTGATGGCCACAGGAAGATGAGGGAGATGATCCAGATGGGCCACATGCCCGACATGGCCTGCTCTGCCGCCGCGGGATCGCTCATGTCCAAGTTCATCATGGCCATGTCGCCAAACAGGGCGAACAGCACCCATTCGATGATCAACAGAACAAGAACGCCCAGCCAGAATGTCATCCGTGGAATGCGCCCGTCGAAGCTCGTGAAGGTTTGAAGGTTCATGGTGTTTCTCCGCTCTGGTGAATCAGGCCCCCCAGTGACATTAGAGTATCGCGCGGTCAATTGGAATCAGAAGCATCAATTGACCGCGAGAACGATGCTCGTAAATTCAATATGTTGGCGCAACTTTCCTCTCCCAAATCGCGTCACCCCGGCGAAAGCCGGGGCGATTGGATCGTCCGTTGCGCTATCCCCCGAAACGCGTACCGCGCCAAGCCCCGCTCAGTCCCGCAGCAGTTCATTGATGCTGGTTTTGCTGCGCGTCTTCTCATCCACCCGCTTGACGATGACCGCGCAATAGAGCGACGGGCTGGGCGTGCCGTCGGCATAGGCCTTCTGCGGCAAGGAGCCCGAGACCACAACGGAATAGGGCGGCACCTTGCCCATATGGACCTTGCCCGTGTCGCGCTCGATGATCTTGGTGGATTGGCCGATGAACACGCCCATGGAAATGACCGAACCTTCGCCCACCACCACGCCTTCAACGACTTCCGAGCGCGCCCCGATGAAACAATTGTCCTCGATGATCGTGGGTCCGGCCTGCATCGGCTCCAACACGCCACCAATGCCGACGCCGCCTGACAGGTGAACATTCTTGCCAATCTGGGCGCAAGACCCCACCGTCACCCAGGTATCAACTGTGGTGCCCGCATCCACATAAGCACCGAGGTTGACGAAGGACGGCATCAGGATGACCCTGGGTGCGATGTAGGCCGAGCGCCGGACGATGCAATTGGGCACAGCGCGGAAGCCAGCATCGCGGAATTTCTTGGCGCTCCATCCTTCGAACTTCGACGGCACCTTGTCCCACCACTTGGATTTGCCGGCACCGCCTCCGATCAGTTCCATGTCGTTGAGCCGGAAGGACAACAGCACGGCCTTCTTCAGCCACTGGTTCGTCACCCATTCGCCATCCAGTTTTTCAGCAACCCTTGCCTTGCCCCTATCGAGTTGCGAGAGCGCAAACTCAACAGCCTTGCGCGTGTCCCCCTTGGTCTTGAGCGTCACCTTGTCCCGGGCTTCCCAGGCCTGTTCGACAACGGCTTGTGCGTTCTTCATGGTCTCGCTCCAATATTCAATTGCGCCAGGAATTCCGGCAAATCACCCGTCACATGGTGGATGTATAGCCCGTCGCCATCGGTTTCATGGTCGTAGCCGTCATCCGATGTCACCAGCACCGTCGCCATGCCCATGGCATGGGGAACAACGAGGTTGCGGGCAATGTCTTCAAAAAACATGGTTTGTGAAGGCACCACCGCGTGCAGCGAAACAAACCGTTCATAGGGTTCACGGGCCGGTTTTGGAACGTGGCCAGCATCAAGAATGTCATAAATGCCATCGAACAGGTGCGTGACGCCAAGGCGCGCCATGGCCCTTTTGGCATGGCCAGCGGTTCCCGCCGTGAACACCAGCTTTCGACCTGGCAGGCGTTCAAGTGCCGCGGCAAGTGCAGGGCTGTCCGGCACGCTCGAATAGTCGATGTCGTGAACCTCTTTGAGAAAACCTTCCGGTTGCTCACCATGCTCCACCATCAGGCCCCGCAACGTCGTGCCGTGCCTGAGGTAGAGGTCATGCTGAATGCGCTTTGCCTCGTCATATTCCACGCCGAAACGCCGCATGACATATGCACCCATCTTGACATGCATCTGGTCGAACAACCGGCAGGACGCGGGATAGAGGGTGTTGTCAAGATCAAACACCCAGGTATCGATATGGGAGAAGGATTTCATACACCCGAGCGCGAAATGCGGGTGCCAACACCATGGGGCGTGAGCAGTTCCAGCAACACCGAGTGCGGAACCCGGCCATCGAGAATGATGACGCCTTCAACGCCCGATTCAACCACGGCCACCGCACTTTCAATTTTGGGGATCATGCCGCCGGTGATGGTGCCTTCGGCCACAAGCTGCGGCACATCGGCGATTTTCAGTTCACTGATCAATTGTTTTTTGCTGTCGAGCACGCCCGCCACGTCGGTCAACAGCAACAGGCGCTTTGCGCCGGTGGCCGAGGCGATGGCGCCCGCTGCCGTGTCGGCATTGACATTGTAGGTGTCTCCGTCCCAGCCCACGCCAACCGGGGCGATAACGGGTATGGCATCACTTTTCAGGATTGTGGTGAGGATCTCGGTATTGATGCGGACGGGCTCGCCCACCTGGCCAAAATCGATGACCGTCTTTTCGCTAGTCACGGGATCGATCTTCTCCCTGGTCATCCGCTCGGCAATCATGAGGTTGCCGTCCTTGCCGGAAATGCCAACAGCCTTGCCGCCCGCCTGCTGGATTGACGCCACGATGGCCTTGTTGATGGACCCCGCCAGCACCATTTCGACAACCGCCATCGTTTCAGGGTCGGTGACCCGAAGCCCGTCGCGGAACTCCGCCTTGACCGCCAGCTTGTCGAGCATCCTGTTGATCTGCGGGCCTCCGCCATGGACAACGATGGGGTTGAGGCCGCACACCTTGAGCATCACCATGTCGCGGGCAAACTGCCGCGACAGTTCCGGATCGACCATGGCATGGCCGCCATATTTCACCACGATGATCTGGTCGTCATAGCGCTGCAGAAACGGCAGCGCCTCGGACAGGATGCGGGCCGTATCGGGGATGGGGAAATCAGTCATGGCAACCTCAATCACGTGGCTGGCCTTATAGGAGATTTGTTCAGTCTGCAAAGTGGCCTATAAGGAACCAGCATCACAGGGAGGTCGTCATGAAACCATCTGCTGAGCTTCGCGAGGTGATTTTGGGTTGGTTCAAGGCGGCGGCCAGTGGTGACGTCTCCTGGCGTGACCGCCACGTTTCCGGCAATCAGGGCTTGCGTATTGTCGGGACCGATCCCGACGAATGGCTGCAAGGCTCCAAAGCCTACGATTTTTTGCGCAATGAGGCCGCAACAGTTGGCGGCCGCGTCAAAGTGAAAGTTCGTGAGGCAGAGGCGTTTGAGGAGGGCAGCGTCGGCTGGGGGCTGGCGCTCCCGGAAATAACCCTTCAGGACGGTGGCAAGGTGACTCCACGCTGGAGTGCTGTGTTCCACAAGGAAGGCAAAGACTGGCGCATGGTGCAATTGCATGCCTCAATAGCCGTCGGCAACACGGCAGTGTTTGGCGACACATTCACGCCTGTCTCGGACTGACAATCCTCAGCACAAAGCGGCTATCTCGGCGCGCAACTCGTCCATGCCCTCAAATTTTTCGGCCGACGTGGCAAACAGGCTGGGCAGCGCGGCGGTCCTTTTTTTCACGACAACCAGCGTGTCTGCCACCACGGCATCCAACTCAGACGGCTTGATCTTGTCCGACTTGGTCAACACCAACTGGTAGGCCACAGCCGCCTCATCGAGCATGTCGAACATTTCGATGTCTTCGGTTTTCACGCCATGGCGCGAGTCGATCAGCACAAAGGCGCGGGTGAGGCCGGGCCTGCCCCTGAGATAGCCGCGCAAGACTTGCTGCCATTGCTTCACGTCTTTTTTGGGGGCCTTGGCGTAGCCATAGCCCGGCATGTCAACCAGTGTCAGGCGGCCTGCCACATCGAAGAAATTGAGTTCCCGCGTCCGCCCCGGCGTGTTGGAGGCCCGTGCCAGGCCACGCACACCGGTCAGGGCATTGATGAGCGAGGATTTCCCCACATTGGAGCGCCCGGCAAAGGCGATCTCAACGCCCTGCACAGGTGGCAGTTGTTCAAGCTTGGCGACACCCAGGCGGAAAGCAGAGGGGGCGGAAAAAAGTCTCCGCCCCGCTGCCAGTTGTTCGTCACTGAAGCGTTCGCCCGCCATCAGGCTTGTTTCTTCTTGAGGAAGGGAATGCTGTCGCGGATATTGCCGAACAGGTTGATGTCGGCGCCGTGCTTTTTCATGATGAAGGTCTGCTGGATGATGGAAAGCAGGTTGCTCCAGGTCCAGTAGATCACCAGTCCCGCAGGCATTGACCCCAGCATGAACGTGAAGATGACCGGCATCCAATTGAACATGGAGGCCTGGATCGGATCGGCTGGCGTCGGATTGAGGCGCATCTGCACCCACATGGTGATGCCCATGAGTACAGGCCAGATACCCAGCAACAGAAGTTGCGGCGGAGTCCAGGGGATAAGCCCGAACAGGTTGAACAGGTTGGTGGGGTCAGGGGCCGAAAGATCCTGCACCCAGCCATAAAACGGGGCATGGCGCAGGTCGATTGATGTGAGGATGACCTTGTAAAGAGCAAAGAAGATCGGGATTTGCACGACAATCGGCAGGCAGCCGGAGAGCGGCGACACTTTCTCCTTTTTGTACATCTCCATGATTTCCTGCTGCTGCTTCATGCGGTCATCGGGATGCGCCGCCTTGATGCGCTCCATTTCGGGCTGCAGCTTTTTCATCCTGCTCATGGAGGCATAGGACTTGTTGGCCAGCGGAAACACCGCGAGTTTGACCAGCACCGTGACCAGCAGGATGGCAAGCCCAAAATTGCCCATGATGCCGTTGGCCCAATGCAGCAACTGGTACATCGGCTTGGTCAGGAAGCCGAACCAGCCCCAGTCGATCATCAGGTCGAACTTGTCGATGCCATACTTTTCACCAATGGCATACATGCTGTTGACGACCTTGGCACCCGCGAAAACATGGTCGGTGAGCGACGTCGCCGTTCCAGGCGCAATGGTGAGTGCATCCTTGGCCAGCCAGTCGACCTGATAGGCATCGCGCGCCCCAACCTTGAAGTGCTGGTAAGTCGAGGCGAGGTTGCGGTTCTGGTCCGGGATCAACGCCGTTGCCCAGTACTTGTCGGTGAAGGCGAGCCAGCCACCCTTCGCGTCAACCGTGATCTTGCCGTTGTCATCAGCGACATCGGAATATCCCGCTTCTGTCAACTTGCCGTCCTGGACGCCGAGCAGGCCCTCAAAGAACACGTAAAATCCGGCGACAACCGGCGTGTCCTGGCGCTGCACACGGGCATAGGGAATGAGCGAAACGGGAGCGGTCGACTTGTTTTCGACCTCATGCTTCATGTTGAAAACATAATCGTCCGAGATCGAAATCTCGCGCTTGAACAAGAGCCCCTCGCCATTGTCCCAGGTGAGGGTGACGGGTGTGGCCGCCGTCAATGTGCTGCCTGCAGCAACCGACCACAGGGTCTTCGAATCCGGCAACTTCACCGTGGAGCCCGTCGTTGCGACAAAACCCTGTTCGGCGAAATAGGCGTTCTGCGTTCCCGCCGGTGAGAGCAGGACAACATTCGGGCTTTTTGGATCAACTGTCTCGCGCAGGTTCTTGAACTTGAGATCGTCAAGCTGTGCTCCGGCAAGGTTGATCGACCCCGAAAGTTCCGGTGTGTCGATGCTGACGCGCGCCGATGCCGCAAGGGCTGCGTCACGTGCAACAACCCCACCTGCGGCAGGATTGCCCGGTACGCTGGCCTGTTGCTGGGCCACTTGCGCTTCTTGCTGCTGCGCCTGCTTCTCGGCCTGCGGGGCGGAATAGAAAAACTGCCAGGCAAAGATGATCGCCATCGACAGCGCTATCGCCAGAATGAAGTTCTTGCTGTCGGGCTTCATGGGGTTGGCGTTGGGGTTCATGGGATTTCCTTGCGTGCCGTCACGTCTTCGGCATGGATCTTGTGGATTGCAGACATAATGTCTTTCTTCAAGGCTTCAAAGCCACGGTTTTCGGCACTGGCACGGCCGATCAGCACATAGTCAAATCCTGGCCGTGCTGCACCATCCATGACGAGGCGCGCGGCCTCCTTGATGCGGCGGCGGATACGGTTGCGTACAACTGCGTTGCCGAGTTTTTTAGTGCAGGTGAAGCCAAGTCTTGGCGCCAATTCATCGCCGCGGCTGCGGGCCTGCAGCAGAACACCACCCGAGGGCATAAACCGGCCCTTGGCTGCGGAAAGAAAATCCCGCCGCCGCAGAAGCCGTTCCATCAGTTCTTGAATGACTTAAGCGCTGAGGCGCTTGCGGCCACAGGCGCGGCGGCGGCGGATGACGTTGCGGCCTCCCACGGTGGCCATGCGCGCACGGAAACCATGGCGGCGCTTGCGAACAAGCTTGGAGGGTTGGAAAGTGCGCTTCACGTTAGGACTCCGTAATTTGTCGTTCCACCCCAACCCGTTGATTTTGCGGGTCAATCCATCGGTTGGGGCAGGTCTTCTCTGCTCCTGATGACGGGGGATGTCAGGAATTTGTGGGGCTTATGGGCGATAGGTTGTGAAAAGTCAACGACGCCGCCCACACGGTAACCCACGCTGTTGGCAGTCATCACGGCCCGCTCACGAAACTTGAACCCTTCTCAAACTCAGGTGATAGGTTCTTCTCTTGGCCAGCAGGTGTCGTATGAGGTGGCTGGAGACCGACACATTCCTTTGAAGAACTGCCTTGCCCCATGAAAGCACCTGCAATGACGATCACACGTTTGCCAAGCTGGTACCGCTGGATTGGCCCTGGCGCCATTCTCGCCGCCATGGCTGTGGGCTATGTCCTTGGTCTTAACAAACACCTGTCGTTGCAAAGCCTGGCCGAGAACCGTGAGGCGCTCAGGGCTTTTACGGACGGTCATTTCGTTGCGGCCATTTTGGGTTTCATTGTGATCTATGCTGCGGCTGTGGCGCTGTCGTTTCCAGGGGCCACAGTTCTGACGATCACAGGTGGCCTGCTGTTTGGCTGGCTGGTGGGCGGTCTGGCCGCCGTCTGCGCCGCCACCATGGGAGCCATGATGGTATTCCAGATCGCCAAGTCATCATTCGGGAACAGTCTTGCCAACCGCGCCGGCCCGTACCTGACAAAACTCAAGGACGGTTTTTCCGCTGATGCCTTCAACTACCTGTTGTTTTTGCGCCTTGTTCCGGCTTTTCCCTTCTGGCTTGTGAATATAGCCCCGGCGCTCGCCAATGTGCGGTTGCGCACCTTTGCGGCAGCCACTGTTATTGGCATCATCCCTGCCACTTTCGCGTTTGCCTTTGTGGGCCAAGGGCTCGACAGCATCATTGAAGCCCAATCCTTGGCCCATGCCGCTTGCGTGGCCGCAAAGGGGGCAGAAAACTGTGCCTATGATTTGTCACTCTCAAACCTCATCACCAGCGAGTTGCTGTTGGCCTTTGCTGCATTGGGTGTTGTGGCGCTCATCCCCGTTGCAGTCAGGAAGTGGAAGTCCAGGAAATGAAGTTTGATCTTGCCATCATCGGTGCCGGTTCCGCCGGATTGGTCACCGCTGCTGCGGCGGCACAGTTTGGCCAGAAAGTGATTCTTTTCGAAAAGGATGAAATGGGTGGCGATTGCCTCAATACCGGCTGCGTGCCGTCAAAGGCCTTGCTGGCCGCTGCCAAATCCGCCCAGGCACACCGCACAAGTGACGCCTTTGGTGTGGCGGGCCATGAGCCCGGCGTCGACTTTGCCGCTGTCATGGCCCATGTCCAGCGCGTGATTGCCGCCATCGCTCCCCATGACTCGCAGGAACGCTTTGAAGGCCTCGGCGTAACGGTTGTCAGGGCTACCGCCAAATTCATCAGCACCCATTCGCTGGAAGCGGGCGGCAACACCTACGAGGCCCGCAGGATCGTCATCGCCACGGGTTCGCGTGCCGGCGTGCCGCCCGTGCCGGGCTTGGATAGCGTACCCTATTTCACCAACGAAACGATATTCCGCAACCGCGTTCTGCCCAGTCACCTCATCATCATCGGCTGCGGCCCCGTTGGCATGGAATTGGCACAGGCGCATCGCCGGCTGGGCGCCCAGGTCACGTTGCTTGAGGCTTTTGAACCTCTGGGCAGGGAAGACCCGGAATTGACGCCGGTGGTGCTGGAGGCCTTGCGCGGTGAAGGCGTGACCATCCGTGGTGGCACAAAGATTGAGGCCGTCGAAAAGACCGCAGGCGGCATCCGCGTCAGTCTGGCGGGCGACGAGCGGATCGTGGGTTCACACCTGCTGGTGGCCGCTGGCCGTGTACCCAATGTCGAGGGCCTGAATCTTGAGGCTGCGGGGATTGCCTACAGCAAGGACGGCATTGCCGTTGACCACATTCTCCGCACCTCGAACCGCCATGTCTATGCGGCGGGCTACGTGGCGGGCGGCCTGCAGTTCACCCATGTGGCTGGCTATCATGCGGGCAACATCATCCGCCATCTCTTGTTCCGCCTCAGGGCAAGGAACCGCACCGACATCATTCCCCGGGTCACCTACACCGAACCCGAACTCGCCAGTGTCGGATATTCCGAAAAGGAAGCGCTTGCCAGGTTCGGTCGCAGGATCAGGGTGCTGCGCTTTCCTTTTCGCGAAAATGACAGGGCGCTTGCCGAAAACAAGGGCAAGGGTCTGGTCAAGCTTGTGTGCAGGACAAACGGCACGATCATTGGCGCGGCGGTTGTCGGTCCCAATGCCGGTGACCTGATCGCCATGTGGACTCTTGCCGTCACCCAGGGCCTGAAGGTCTCTGCCATCGCAAGCCTGGTGTTGCCCTATCCCACGCTGGCGGAAGCTGGCAAACGCGCCGCGACCAGCTATTATGCGGGCCTTGCAAGGTCACGGCTGATGCGTGCCGTCATCGCACTGCTGAAATGGTTTGGTTGACACGCTGCCATGAATGAAACCCCACCACTCCCTTCTCAACCCCATCGCTATGGTGGTTTGTCGGGGAAAGTGCTGATCCTCACCATCATTTTCGTGATGCTGGGCGAAGTCTTGATCTTCCTTCCGTCCATTGCCAATTTCCGCATCCAGTGGTTCAAGTCACGCATTGCGCAAGCTGAAATTGCTGCCCTTGCGGCAGAAGCTGCACCTGACCAGATCCTGACCGCTGACTTGCGCGGCGAAATCCTCAAGGGGGCGGGCGTGACGGCTGTCTCCCTGAAAAAGGGCGAGACGCGGCGGCTCGTCTTGCGCGCCGACAATTTGGCGATGGTTGACCAGACATTCGATCTCCGGTCGGGCATGTATTATGCCACCATCCCCCAAGCCCTTGCCGCACTGACAAGCACTGACGACCGGGTGATCGGTGTCATTGATTATCCCCCCAACATGTCGGGCGACCTCATTGAAATTGCCCTCCATGAGCGGCCGCTGTCTCAGGCCATGCGGGCCTACGGCCTCAATATCCTTGTGTTGTCCATTGTCCTGTCCCTCATTGTTGCGGCCTTGATCTTTGCCGCCCTCGCCCGCGTGCTGGTGCGCCCCATCCAGCGCCTGTCCGCCAACATGACGGCCTTTGCCGGCAATCCCGAGGATGCAGCAGGGATTATCGTGCCCTCCCAGCGCCACGATGAACTGGGAACGGCAGAGCAGGAGCTTCACAACATGCAAACCGAACTGCAGGCTCTGCTGAACCAGAAAAGCAGGCTCGCCGCACTTGGCCTTGCGGTCAGCAAGGTCAGCCATGACCTGCGCAACATGTTGACCTCGGCGCAATTGATTTCTGACAGGCTGGGCGAAGTGAAAGACCCGCAGGTGCAGCGCTTTGCGCCCAAACTCATTGGCTCGCTTGATCGCGCCATTGGCTTTCTGAATCAGACCCTGAAGTATGGCCAGGCCCAGGAAAGGCCACCGCGGCGAGAGCCTCTCCCGGTGCGCAAACTCGCCGATGAGGTGCTCGACAATTTTCACCTTCAGGCCGAAGGCCGGGTGGCCCTTATCAATGAAGTTCCCGGTGCCATCTCCATTGACGCTGACCGCGAGCAGTTGGGCCGCATTCTCACCAACCTGGTGCGCAATGCCCTCCAGGCGCTGGACCAGCACCCGCCGCAAACCGGGCGGATTGTCGTTGCTGCGGAACGCCAGGGCAGCGTGACGCGGATCCGCGTCAGTGACAATGGTCCGGGCATCCCCGAGATGATCCGCGACAAGGTCTTTGCAGCGTTCAGCACGGCAGCCCGCAGCGGCGGCACCGGCCTTGGCCTTGCCATTTCGGCTGAATTGACAGAGGCCCACGGCGGTACTCTGCAGGTTGCCCATTCGGACGAAAATGGCACAACTTTTGTCGTTTCCATTCCGGACCGGCCAGCAACCCTTGCCGCGCACCGCACCCAGGCCTCGGCGTGATGCAGGATGCCAGAACTTGAGGCCAGAATTGCAGGCTTGCCTTTGCCGGAACGAGCGACTATTGACACGCCGTTTCCGTGATACACGTTGAAACTGCGGGTGTGTTCCGGCCAAATCAACCGATCTGGCCATTGTGGATATTCCCCAAAAAGTGTGCGCCCGTAGCTCAGCTGGATCAGAGCACTAGACTACGAATCTAGGGGTCAGAGGTTCGAATCCTTTCGGGCGCGCCATTCCCAATTTGTCCATGCCGGAGACATGATTTCGCGTCGCCTGGTTATGCACGAGGCGCTTCGTGGCGAAGGGCATGTCCTTGCCAATGCCGTCTCTTTCGGAGCATCGTCAGATTGCAGAGCCGGTCACAAGGGGGATGCCGGTTCCTGCGTTCAGCGGGGGAAACACCGGAATGGCCAGCGCGCGCGGGTTGATCGCGGTCGACAAGAAGGGTGGCAAGGTGCTGTTTCTGGACCCTGTCACCTACGAGACCGAAATAGTCCTCGACGGCTTTGAAAAGACCCCACACGAATTGTTGGTCGTGCCGGAAACCAGCCGCGCCTATGTTCCGATTTTCGGGGATGGCATCCACGGCCGAAATCCAAATCCGCAGCATTTGCTATGCGTGTTCGATCTCGAGCGGCGCGCCCTCCTGACCACCATTGACTTCAGGCCCTGCGTCGCGCCACATGCGCTCAAGCTCGGCCCCGACGGGCTGATTTACGTCACTTGCGAGAACAGCAGCAAGGTCGCGGTGATTGACCGCGAAACCAACAGGATGGTTGCAACCATTGCAACCGGCTCCAATAGCTGCCACCGCTTGATCATCGCGCCGGACGGACAGCGCCTCTATACCGAGAACGAGGAAGACGCCACGATTTCGGTGATCGACCTCGCCGCGCGAAAATTGATTGGCAAGATCAAGACACCCCGTCCGCTCGCCGGTATCGCGATCTCGGCTGACAATCGCACAATCGTCGCCGTTGACGATGCCGAGCCCGTGCTGTTCCTGATTGACGCACAAAACGAGCGGGTCCGCGACGAGGTGCGGCTCAAGGACGTGCCGAAGGCAGCACAGATCGCACGCTTTGCACCGGACTGGAGCCTGCTCGCCGTCACCAGTCTCAGCAGCGGCACAGTGAGCCTGATCGATCCGTCGTTTCGCGAACAGAGCGCGATCATGGTCGGCAGCCAGCCAATGGACATGGCGTTTCACGGCGATGAATTGTTCGTCGCCTGCCAGGGCGATGGGTCGGTGCATGTGATCGATATTCCGAGCCGGCGGCACAAGCACAGCTTTGCCGCAGGCACAGGCTGCGAGTCCCTCGCTTTTTTCTAGCCTCAGCACTCTCTCACGCCCCACCTCCGGGCGCTTGGTGCACTTGATCCATATGGCCGCACTTTCGGATTCGACGGAATCGTCTGATCAAGGAGAATTCGCCCCTCGTGGCGCGGCGCTGGGGCCGCTATGCTCTATGGCATGAACGCCTGTTGCCACACCCTTTCGTGTCGCCTTTCGACTGCCTCCCTAGGGTCGGGTGGGCCCGCATGAGTGTGCCGACAAGGATTGTAATCTTTGATTGTGATGGCGTGTTGGTGGACAGTGAAATGCTATCGGCCTCGGTCTTGATGGGCATGATGGCTGAGATCGGCCTGCCGATCACGCCGGAGATATTCCAAAGTGATTTCCTCGGCCGCAGTTTCGCCAATGCTGCAGCACAGGCCGAGAAGCGCTTTGGGCGATCCATGCCGGGGGACTTTCAGTTGCGCTATCGCGAACGGCTGCTGGAACGGATGCGCACAGACCTCAAAGCCATGGCCGGTGTGGTTGAAGTGTTGGACAAGATGTTGGTTCCCTATGCTCTCGCCACCAGCAGCTCACCACAACGCCTGGCGCTGTCGCTTGAGCTGTCAGGTCTTGCCCGCTTCTTTTCGGGCCGCTGCAGCACCGCATCGGAAGTGCGCAACGGCAAGCCCGCACCTGACCTGTTCCTGCTGGCAGCAGAGCGTATGGGAGCCACGGTGGAACAATGTCTTGTGCTTGAAGACAGCGAGATGGGCGTGCGAGCCGCACTGGCGGCAGGCATGGAGACGTGGCATTTCGCTGGCGGTGCCCATGTTCGCGCCGGCTATGAATTGCCGGACGGGCTTGTGCCGGACCGGCGCATTTCGTCCATGGCGGAGCTGCGGAAAGCATTTTGCGAACTTGGGCTTTGCGCTTGAGCCGCTTTGGGCGATGATGGCTGCAAAGGACGATAAGCGTGGCCCGCAAACCAGAACCTGAAAGCGAAAAACTTGACGATGCCGCCCGGGCCGGCTGGCTCTATTACATTGCCGGCAACACCCAGGACGAGATCGCCCGCAAACTTGGCACGTCGCGGCAGACGGCACAGCGACTGGTTTCACTTGCGGTCAGCGAGCGCCTCATCAAGGTGCGTCTTGATCATCCGCTGGGACGCTGCCTCGAACTTTCGCAGCGCTTGAAAGAGGTTTTCGGGCTGCAGCATTGTGAGGTTGTGCCGGCCGATCCTGAATCAAAGTCGGATATGCTGGGCATCACCGAGGCTGCGGCCAGCGAATTGGAGCGCCACCTCGAATCCACCCATCCGGTGATCGTGGGTCTGGGCACGGGCCGCACCCTGCGCGCCATGGCCGAGCAGGTGAGCCCCATGGATTGCCCGCAGCACAAGATCATTTCGCTTGTCGGCAACATCGCGCCCGACGGCTCTGCCACGGTGTTTGACGTGGCGAGCCGGGTTGGTGACCGCGTCCGCGCCCCCCACTATCCCATGCCACTGCCCGTGATTGCGACGACGGTTCACGAAAAAAACCTCCTCCTCGCACAAAAATCCCTGCGCAATGTGCTGGACCTTGCAAGTCAGGCTGACGTGACCTTTGTGGGTATCGGGACGGTCGGGGATGATGCCGCCATTCTGCGGGACGGGTTTGTCCGGCCGGATGAAATCCGCGCCCTGATGCGCTCCGGTGCGGCAGGCGAAATCACCGGCTGGGTTTTCGACGACAATGGACATTTGCTTGATGGCCTGACCAACGACCGGGTTTTGAGTGTGCCGTTGGAACGACCCGTCAAACGGAAGGTCATCGGAGTGTCCATGGCACCAGCCCGTCTGCGCGCTGTCAAAGGGGCCTTGGTTGGCAAATTGATCAGCGGGTTGATCACCAACGAGGTCCTGGCGGGGCTTTTGCTCAAATAAAGAGCAAAAGCAGATTTAAGTTTTTCTCTATTTATTCAAAGTCTTGCAAGGAGAGTTTTGCAGCGATTGTGCATTGCAACGACGAATCTGTCTTGACTCGGCCCTGTCCCTGCGCTGACTTATTCCCGTGACGTGGGCAAAAGCCCATAATCGCATTTGGGAGGTACTCATATGAAATCAATGTTCAAGGGCGTGATCGGCGCTCTCGCGTTTGCGGCACTTGCCTCGACGGCACTGGCTGAAACGAAACTGACGATCGCCACTGTCAACAACGCCGACATGATCCGCATGCAGGGTCTGACTGACGACTTCACCGCCGCCAATCCGGACATCACACTGGAGTGGGTGACGCTGGAAGAAAACGTGCTGCGTGAAAAAGTGACAACCGACATTGCCGCAAAGGGCGGCCAGTTCGACGTCTTGACCATCGGCACCTATGAAGTCCCGATCTGGGGCAAAAAAGGCTGGTTGGTTCCGATCACGGGTGTTGATGATCCCGCCGACTTGATCCCTTCTATTGCTGGTGCTTTGTCAGTTGATGGTCAGCTGATGGCTGCACCATTCTATGCTGAAAGCTCAATGATTTTCTATCGTAAGGATCTCGTTGCTGCTACGGGCAT
>JANPDD010000007.1:0-3226 GCA_031431295.1 Hyphomicrobiales bacterium
CGATGAACTTGCCCGCATCCAACATTGCCTGCGCAGCACCCTGCGAACCGCCTTCAACGTAGATACCGTCAAAAACGCCGCCGGCGGCTATGGCGTCAGCCGTGACCTTCTGGCCATCGCCAGGCGCCCAGTTGCCAACGACCTCTGTCACTTCAACCTTGCGGCCGGAAGCCGCAATCGCTTCGTTAAATCCCGCCGCGCGTGCGACATCAACCGGCTGGCCGGCAGGTCCGCGCACGAAGAGGAACTTTGCCGGATCTGCCTTGGTTTCCTTCAGAAGGAAATTGCCTGCGGTTACCCCAAGGCCCTTCTGGTCCACGTTGATCTGGATGTTCATCGGATCATCGATGATGTTGTCGAATGACAGAAGAACAACACCTGCTTCGTTGGCCTTCTTGACTACGGAGCCAAATGCTGCAGAGTTGTTGGCGTTGACAATAATTGCGTCAAAACCCTGATCAATGAAGTTGTTGGCAGCGGCAATCTGCGCAGCGATATCTTCGCCGACAGAAACCACCTTGAACTCCTTGATGTCTTCCTTGACGCCTGGCTGTTCTGCATAGGCTTTGGCCACGCGGATCATCTGCACGCGCCAGTCATTGGCAATGAAGCCGTTGGCAAGCGCGATGCGGTACGGACCCGCCTTGGCGGGCCACTGGAAATACTTGGTGTCGGCTGAGCCAGGTTTGAAGCATTCTGGATCGGCACCTGGTCCGGCAACGATTTCAGGACCTGCAGCCTGCACGGAACTGACGGTCATGACCATAGCCACAAGTGCGGCGGCACTGGCGGAACGGCAAAGCTTTGAGACGATTGACATGAATTCTCTCCCAGTAGGTTTTTTTCATTTTTTGAGGCGTGGTCATACTTCCCGTATCTGGCCAAGCGCGACCGAGAAATAGGACGCCTGGCGTTTATGACCCACCCTCAAGAGGTTGCTATGACCAAACAACGGTCCTGTCAACACTAATATCACTAATATCCGCTATTCGTGTTTGCACTCCGATCCAGGCAATAGGCCTCGGATGACAACCTGACCTGCCACTGAAGATTTTCCACAAAGTGATTTGGGGTCCGGCCCAATGAGGGAAAGGCGGAGTGCCCCCCATGAAGTGGTCCACCAACTGAGCCTCTAAAAGGTATAAAACCCGCATTCACCGGATAATACACAAATTTCCGGTATTCTAGGCCGTGTTGACAAAGGCATTCAAGCACATCCGTAGTGCCTGAACCAAAGCCTGATTGAACAGATTGAGACGAAGGCAGCGTAGCTGAGTGCGGTCTTGCGGGCGCGTGTTGACCATGCCGTGCAGAAACTCGCCTATATTCCCAATCAAATGGCCAGCGCTCTGGCCTCGTCGCGCACGGGTCGCATCGGGATCATAGTTCCATCTCTCGACAACGGCGTATTTGGCGATTACCTGCGCGCTTTGCATGAAGTATTCATCCCGGCAGGTATCGAGGTTCTGGTGCTGAATTCCAACTATCTGCCTGGCCGCGAGGAAAGGGCGATTTTCACGATGCTGGGGCAGTTTCCCGAAGCGATCATCCTTGCGGGGATCAGGCAGACCAGAAAATCACGCAACTCATTGCAGCAGGCGGGCATTCCGGTTGTGCAAACCATGGAGCTGACGGACCAGCCCATCGACATCAACATCGGGCTTTCACAACGCGCTGCGGGCTATGCCGCCGCACGCCACCTGTTTGATCTTGGCCACAGGCATGTGGGCCAAATCTCGGCAGGGCACGACTCACGCTCACGCAAGCGCATTGAGGGATATATGCAGGCCGTTGCGGAATTTGGTGCAACTCCCATGGTGGTTTCAGTCGATCAGCTTTCGACGGTTCCGTTGGGTTGTAAACTCTTCAATGAACTGGTGCAGCGCTGGCCCCAGGCCTCAGCGGTGTTCTGTGGCATGACAATCTTGCCCTGGGGGCACTGTTCGAGAGCCAGCGCAATGGAATTGCCGTTCCCAGTGACATGTCAATCATTGGCTTCAACGATCTTGAATTCTCGGCAAGTGCCTTTCCGTCTTTGACGTCGATTGCCACACCACGATACGAAATGGCTCGCTGTGCAGCTGAAACAATCCTTGGGATCATCCGCGGTGGCGGCAATCGGCCAAAGATTCGCCAAATCGACTTGGGCTTTCAACTTGTCGTGCGTGAAAGCACGAAACGCTATTCTGGCAAGAATTGAAAGTGCGACTGCGCGGTGATGTCAGCTTCTGTGCGCGCCATTGCGCATATGGGCGAAAAGCGCGTCAAAGTCGCCGTTGAAGATGCACTTCGATCCGCGCGCGAAGCGATGGCCCGATCCGTGATTTGCCTGTCGTGAAAACTTCCCAGCTGCAAGGACTTCCGCTTTGGGCCGAACTGAGAAGCGCTGCTGGTTTTGTTCTGCTTCCGCATTTGACAAGAATACCCAATTAATTCTTTTGTTTGTATTGCTACGCAACGCACTTAAAATCCGTGGGAATATATTCCGTGGGGTTCGAGTCCCCCCGCCCGCACCAACTGTTTGTGAGTACGGCTACTAACAGATGAGGACCAGTAGCGTGCTATCTCTAAGCCCTCTGGCAAGGTAGTTGTCGCTTCTGACCAACAAGACATTAGTCGATTTATTAGAAAGCGTACAAGTTTTATGCTTCATTGGGCAGGGGCGTCTGCATTGGCTCTGATAGCGCGATAATCGTCTTCGATAAACTTAGCGCACAATTTCTGTCGGAAAATATGAAAGGGTATTAGATGTAGGGGAACCGCGTGCCCCCGTGGGGGCGTTGCCACCGGCAAAGCTTGGCCAATTTGCTCTGCTCGGGCGGTCCGCGTGAGCACGACGCCCGATCTTGCCAATAACGTCCTCTGGGCGCAGTGTAGGACTCGACCGGATGGTCGTCTGGTCGACGTCGGGTTGTTCTCCCCGCAATCAAGGAGGAAATGAACAATGAAAATGCTCGCGATGAAACGAAAATTGTATTTGCCCATTCTTGGCATCTTGGCAAGCACTCTGTTGCTCGGACCACAAGTTTCAGTAGCTGCCGCTGAGGAACCGACGAGTGTTATCATCGGTGAGTTTGTGCCGTAAAAAAAGTTGAAGGCATTCAAGGTGAAGACATATGTTACCGACTTCGCACCTGGTCTGTCGGTACCGCTGCACTCGCATCCGATGCGCAGCCAAGTGCTTATGCTTGAAGGCGAACTCACGTTCAAAGACTCGGCAGGAAAG
>JANPDD010000008.1:0-5578 GCA_031431295.1 Hyphomicrobiales bacterium
AGATCGCCCTTGTCACCGCGTTCGATAATGAAGCCGCGGATGGTGCCGTCTTTTACGGTTTTCGCGCCATAGACTTTCGCCCAGACGATGCAAACATCAGCAATCGGCGAGTTGGTGATCCAGTTTTTGGAGCCGCTGAGTTTATAACCGCCATCCACTTTCGTGGCGCGGGTTTTCATGCCGCCGGGGTCGGAACCTGCATCGGGTTCAGTGAGGCCAAAGCAGCCGATGATTTCGCCGGTGGCGAGACGCGGCAGATAGTTTTTCTTCTGTTCTTCCGAACCGAATTCTTCGATGGGATGCATGACCAGCGAGTTCTGCACACTCATGGCGGAGCGGTAGCCAGAGTCCACGCGCTCCACCTCGCGGGCCACCAATCCATATGTCACATAGCCGAGACCAGAGCCGCCATATTTTTCACTGGTCATCACACCGAGAAAACCCATCTCGCCCAGTTCTGTCATGATCTCGCGATCAAAGCGCTCTTCGCGGAAGGCGGACTTGACGCGCGGTTGCAGCTTGTCTGCCGAGAAGGCGCGGGCCGCGTCGCGGATCATGCGCTCGTCTTCAGTGAAGTGGCTCTCCAGGTCGAGTGGGTCTTCCCAGTTGAAGTTGGAGACTTGGTTGGGATGATCCATTTTTTACCTCGGGTTCGCAACGCGGCATTAAAGTGTTGCAGTTCACAAAAGTCAAATTTGACTCAGTATGTTCTTTTAGCGACTCGACAGGGCCCAAATTTCTCTGGCCATGTAAATCAATGGTCGGCCGGAGGTCATAGCGGTCAAGATGCCGAGGTTTTCGAGTTCCTGCAGATCCGCCTGTGCTGTCTGAAAATGCGTGCCGCAGATTTTTTGGGCCTCGGGAACAGATATCCAGTATTGGGTGAAAAGTGACTCAATCAATGTATTTAGTCGATGACTTCTGCGCCGCCCCGCTGTCCGTTGCTTGAGTTCTTTTTCAAACAAGAGAATTTGATCGACCTTTTTTGTTGCGATTTCGCAACTCTGTTTGACGATTTGAAAAAAATAGATGATCCATTCTTCCCACTTCGCTTGAGTGGAAACTTGAAACAGCTGCTCGATGTATTTTTCTTTGTCTTTCTCAATCTCTGCGCTGATGTGGAGGAGTGGCAAGTCAAGCAACTGGGTCTGCAATGCCAGTAGTGTGACGAGCATGCGTCCTAAGCGTCCATTTCCGTCCAGAAACGGGTGAATGGCTTCGAATTGATAGTGGACAAGTGCCAGATCGATGAGTGCTTCTCCTGGCTTACGGTCTTCGCGATTGATGTATCGCTCCAGTCCATCCATTGCACTTGCGGTTTCGGCAGGTGGCGGTGGGACATAACGTGCCGTGTGTTCAGTTTCGCTCATTCGCCCGATGGCATTTTGGCTTTGTTTGTATTCACCCGGTCTCTTGCCTTGTCCGCGTTGAGGCGAAAGGCCTGACAACAATGCCCGGTGGGCGTCCTTGATGAGGCGGTGGGATATAGGCAAATCCTTCATCTGCCGAGTGGCACTGTGAATCGCCCGCACATAGTTGGAAGCTTCACGGGCATTTTCATCTGTATTGGCGGTTGGTGCCGCTTGTTCAAAGATCATGCTTTCAATTGTTGTTATTGTGCCCTCCATCGCTGACGATGTGAGCGCTTCTTTTTGGACGAGCGGTCCAATGAGCATGTCGGGATTTGCCAGCCGACGAGCCGCCCCCTTGAGTTCACCTATGGCAGCCGCAGTTGCACCGAGATCAAGGGCAAAGGCAGCACGCTGCAATTGTGGAGGCAGGGGTGGGGGTAGGAATGCCCAAGCTCCACTGAGTGTCTTTTGCAGGTGGCTGCGTTGTTCTGGGGCGAAATCCTCTGGAGTCATGGATTACAAATATCACGAAATACTGTAGTTGAACAGAGTAACACTACAGAAATTGCCAGATAATGTAATTCGAATCCAACCAATTACAGTAATGAACAGCTACTGAAGTTCACTTGATCAGCCCGCTTAGCACCTTGAACATCGGGGTTCCAGCCTGTCCCAGCAGCTCAAACACCGCCATTTCGGTGTTTACCACATGCACGCCTGCCTCCCGCATCCGGGCGAAAGCGAGGTCGGCTGAGGTGGTTGTTCTTGACGACATACCATCCGCGACGGCGAAAACACCGAAGCCCGCGTTGGCGAGGTCGATGCAGGTTTGCAGAACGCAGACATGGGCTTCGATACCAGCGACGACCACCTGTGGGCGGCCCGCTTCGTGCAGTCCGATGAAATGGGATTTCATCTTTTCATCGCGCCAGCAGGAAAAGGTGAGTTTTTCAAAGACCGCCGCATCATTGGCGGTGAGTGCGGGTACAGTGCGACCCAGGCCTTTCGGATACTGCTCAGAAATGCTGATCGGTAATCCCAATTCCCGCGCGGTGCTCAACAAGATGGTGGATTTCGAAACAACACGGTCTGGATCAGTCATGACCGGGAGAAGGCGCTCCTGAACGTCAACGATGAGGAGGGACGATTTTGCGGCATCAAGCAGCATCACGTTTTTCCGCTCACCTTCAACCCAAACGCATAGACCTCCGCCACCTCTTTCAACCGATCAAAGCGGCCCGATGCGCCGCCATGGCCCGCCCCCATGTTGATTTTCAAAAGAAGCAGGTTTCCCGATGTGTTCAGTGTACGGAGCTTGGCGATCCACTTCGCTGGTTCCCAATAGGTGACGCGGGGGTCAGTGAGGCCGCCCAGGGCAAAGATGTGGGGGTAGGGCTGTGCTGCCACGTTTTCATAGGGAGCATAAGTCGCGATGTTTTCATAGGCGCGCTTGTCGGCGATGGGATTGCCCCACTCCGGCCACTCGGGCGGCGTCAACGGCAGGGTATCGTCCAGCATTGTGGTCAGGGCGTCAACGAACGGGACTTCCGCCACGACGGCCTTGAAAAGATCAGGTGCCATGTTGGCGACGGCGCCCATCAACAGGCCGCCAGCACTTCCGCCCTGGGCCACGATATGCCCACGCCGTGTCAGGCCTTGGCGCACCAAGTGTTCCCCGCAGGAAATGAAGTCCTTGAAGGTGTTGGTCTTGTGTCCGAGTTTTCCGGTCTTGTACCAGCGCCTTCCTTTTTCCTGGCCACCCCGGATGTGCGCCACAGCATAGATAAAGCCGCGGTTGGCGAGGGACAGGATGTTGGTGTTGAAACCGCTGGGCATGGACATGCCATAGGAGCCGTAGCCATAGAGCCAGAGCGGCGCTGTGCCGTCGCACGGAGTGTCCTTGTGGCGGAGCAGCGTCACTGGAATTTGCTCGCCATCATGGGCGGGCGCGAGCAGGCGCTTTGCGACATAGCTGGAGGGATCGTGGCCTGACGGCACCTCCTGGGTTTTCCGCAGGGTCCGGCTTCGCGCGCCCATGTCATAGTCAAAGACCTGGGCCGGGGTTGTGGGCGAGGAATAGGAAAAGCGCAGCGTATCCGTCTCATATTCGCGCATGTCGCCGAAACCAAGCGCGTAGGCCTCTTCGGCGAAGGAGATGGCGTGTTCCTCGCCAGTTGCCATGTGGCGGACGATGATGCGGGGCAGGGCATTTTCACGTTCCAGCCGGACCAGCCAGTCTTTGAACACGGCATAGGCCACAATAAAAATGCTAGGCCTGTGGGGGACGAGATCAAGCCAATTTTCCGGCGAAGGATCAGAGACAGGGGCCGTCACCAGCTTATAGTCTTCCGCACCATCCTTGTTTGTCTTGAGAATGAAGTTTTCGCCCTGGTGTTCGATTTCATACTCCACACCTGCTTTCCGGGGGGCCACAAGGCGGGGCTGTGCCAGTGGCTCGCTTGTATCCAGAAGCCAGCATTCCGACGTGTCGTGGTCGTGGACGCTGATGACAATGTAGCGATCAGACTGGGTGGCTCCAATGCCGGTGAACATGCCGGTGTCTTTTTCGTCGAAGACCAGAACGTCATCCGCTTGGCCGGTGCCAAGCCGGTGACGGAAGGTTTGCAAGGGGCGGTGGTTGTCGTCCTGCAACGTATAGAAAATATATTGGCCATCCCCGGACCAGCAGGCCGCCCCGGATGTGTTGACCAGCACGTCGTTATGGTCCTTGCCCGTCACAAGGTCGCGCACGCGAAGCTCGTAGAATTCCGAACCCTTGTCGTCCTGGGACCAGGCGGCACGGCGATGGTCGGGAGAGCGTGCCAATCCGCCAAGGCTGAAATAGGGTTTGCCTTCCGCGAGCGCATTGCAATCCAGCAGTATTTCTTCCGTGCCTCCCTTTTTGGGCGTGCGCTTGAATACTGGATATTGGCCGCCCGTCACAAAAGCCGAGGCATAGACAAAGGGTCCATCGGGGGTTGGAACTGACTGGTCGTCTTCCTTGATGCGGCCCTTGAGCTCGGCAAAGAGTTTTTCCTGAAGGGCCGCGGTGTCAACCATCAGTGCCTTGGTGTAGGCATTCTCCGCCTCAAGATGGTTGCGAATGTCAGGTGGCAGCAGGGCGGGGTCGTGCATCACCTGCTGCCAGTTGTCGGCCTTCAGCCACTTGAAGTCGTCGCGCTTTTTGTACCCATGCCAGGTTTCAATGACAGGGCGCGCTTCTGCCAGCGGTGCAACCGGAATGCTGGCCGTCATGACACCTTGTCATCCGGCTTGAAGTTCAGTGATGCACCGTTGATGCAGTAACGCAGGCCGGAGGGCTTGGGCCCGTCAGGGAACACATGGCCAAGGTGGGCCTCGCAATCGGCGCAGTGCACTTCAGTGCGGCGCATGAAGAATTTCCGGTCTTCCGTTGTGCCCACGGCCTGATCCGCAACTGGCTTGAAGAAGCTTGGCCAGCCTGTGCCGGAATCGAATTTGGTGTCAGCGGAAAACAGCTCCTTGCCGCACCCCACGCAGGTGAACATGCCGCTGCGTTTTTCATCGTTGAGGGGGCTGGCGAAGGCCCGCTCGGTGGCGTGTCCCCGCGTGACGCGATAGGCCTCAGGCGAGAGGTCTTGCTGCCACTGTTCGTCGGACTTGCTGATCTTGCTCATGTAACCTCACTTCTGCTTTTGCCCCCATGTGTGCCGTGTTGGCGCAGTTTGCCAGTGGCATGACGGGAAATTTACCAGCCGTTCACCATAACCCCAAACCTTAACCATACGCGGGTGGGGGCCATGACGCGATTAAACAAGTTTGAAGCTGTCTGCGGCATGGATTGCAATGGGGAATAGAAATTTGAGCCATATGACCGAACAGGTGGGCATGGATAGTCAGGGCGGTGCATCGGCATCGCCTGCCGTTGCGGCCGCCGCCGCCCGCCCGCGCATCGGCGCTGAGCGGTTCCGTGCCTTGGCGGAACGGTTGAAAAACCCCACCGCTGCGGCAGATGGCAGCTTTGCTGCATTCCCGTCACACACAATTCCGGCAATTCCGGTGTTTGCGCCGGGGCCAGCTGCAGTCGCAGAACCGGACTTCGTGTCACAGCTTGAATACGCGCCTGAGACGACCGTTGCTGAGCATGGCATTGTTCCTGAGGCATTTGCGGTGCCCTCTGTCGACATTCCCGCAGCAACGGTCATCGAGACCGAATTTGTACAGGCGCTGGAGCCCGAACCGCCCCT
>JANPDD010000009.1:0-2120 GCA_031431295.1 Hyphomicrobiales bacterium
GCCACCAAGGAAATGCTGCCGAAGCTCAAAGCCGATCCTTACGCCTATGCCCAGGAATTCGAGCTTTTTGCCAATGGCAAACTGGCGAATTGGGGCAGCGTCAACTGGTCGAGCTATGGTGCGGGAAAATTTCCCTTCACCTTCCGCCAGAGACCGGGTCCCAAAAATGCGCTGGGCAAGGTCAAATTCATGTTTCCCAATGCCCACAACATTTACCTTCACGACACGCCTGCCAAGGACAAGTTCGCCAATTCAACCCGGGCCTTCAGCCATGGCTGCATCCGCCTGTCGCGCCCCATTGATCTTGCCTATGCCGTGTTGGGCGACAAGCTGGGCATGAGCAAGGCCCTCGTCGACAGCATCTGGGCCAATGGCCAGACGAAGAAGGTCGCGCTGCCCAAAAAGATTCCCATTCACCTGGTTTACGCAACAGCCTTCGCCAGTGAACGCGGCATCGAATTCCGCAATGATGTTTATGGCCGCGACCGCAAGCTCTATGACGCGCTGTTCGGCAGGCCTGCCGGCTGACGCCCACTCCTCAGCGCGGATTCCTGCCAGGTTTCCGGCGCAGCAACTGGTCAAATACGTACTTCTTTTATGGCCTTCCAACTTATATAACAGTTTTGGCATGACTGTATTGAAGGAACAACGCCCATGACCAAGGCGCTGGTCGACCAGCCTCTGGCGGCATGAAGCCGGACAGCCCTTGACGACGGTCCCGGAAGACCTGTCATCACGCGACGACATGGGCACGAGCTTCCTGCGCCTGCGCACCCTCGTGCGCCTGCGCTGGCTGGCGGTGCTGGGTCAATCCTCTGCCGTTGTCATCGTGGCCTATGTCCTTGGTTATCCGCTGCCCCTGGCGGCCTGTCTTGGCCTCATCGCGCTGAGTGCCTGGCTCAATGTGTTTCTCTCGCTCCGCTGGCGTGGCAGCCAACGCCTGACTGCACGGCTGTCCGGACTGCTTCTGGGCTATGACATCGTGCAGTTGGCGGGGCTGCTGTGGTTGACCGGCGGATTGGAAAACCCCTTCTCCTTCCTTTTCCTCGTTCCAGTCACCGTGTCGGCAACCTCCCTGCCGCTCCGTTCGACCCTGGTTCTGGGGCTGCTCTCTTTTGGCTGTGCCACACTTCTCGCCTTCCAGCATTTGCCCTTGCCATGGCCCGGTGCCGATGGCCTGAATTTGCCGGGCATCTATCTCTTTGGCCTGTGGACGGCGATTGCCTGCGGCACGGTCTTCTCCGCCATCTATGCCCGCCGCATCGCTGAAGAGGCGCGGCAAATGTCCGTCGCCCTCAATGCCACGGAAATGGTGCTGGCCCGCGAACAGCGGCTGTCGGCACTCGATGGCCTTGCCGCCGCCGCCGCCCATGAGCTCGGCACGCCTTTGGCAACGATTGCGCTTGTTGCCAAGGAACTGAAGCGTGAAATGCCGCAAGGAACACCCCATGGCGAAGACATCGAACTCTTGATCAGCCAGACCGCACGCTGCCGGGAAATCCTGTCACGCCTGTCCAACCGCGAGCAGGCCGCCGATGAGGTGTTTGGCCAGGTGCGCCTGTCTGCCATGCTCGAGGATCTGGTTGCGCCCTTGCGCGGTTCGGATGTGGAAATCACCATCAACTGTGCTGCCGATGCCAAATCCGCCGAGTCACCGGAGCCGGTGTTCCAGCGCAATCCCGCCATCGCCTACGGGCTTGCCAACATTCTCGAAAACGCCATCGACTTCGCGAAGTCCAGAGTTGTGGTGAAAGCCACCTGGAACCGCGCAACACTCAGCCTCAACGTGAGTGATGACGGCCCTGGTTTCGACCAGCAGATCTTTGACCGCCTGGGCGACCCCTTTGTCACCACCAGGCCCGGCTATGCGGAGGCCGCAGTTGCCGATGGCACCCATGAGGGCATGGGGCTCGGTCTCTTCATCGCCAAGACATTGCTGGAGCGTTCTGGTGCAAGCGTGACTTTGGCCAACCAGAGGCCGCCGGCCCAGGGTGCAAACATCACGGTGCAATGGCCGCGAACCGCGATCGATATTGGATCAGCTTGACTTTTGGATGAAACACCAAAAGTCACAAGGGCTGATCGTCATCAATATCCTGGTGCGTAATCTGATCGCCAAG
>JANPDD010000010.1:0-2911 GCA_031431295.1 Hyphomicrobiales bacterium
GGCGTGCGCAGTTCATGGCTCATGTTGGCAAGGAACGAGGATTTGGCACGGTTGGCGTTTTCAGCCTTGGCCATTTCATCCTCGGCGCGGATGCGGGCTGACCTGAGTTCCTGGATCAGGGAGTCTTTCTGCATGCGGATATTCAGCATGTCACGGATTGTCTCCTGCAACTGCCGCGCCACAAACAGGTAAAACACCTCAAGCGTGATGATGAGGCCCGCCAGTGCCAGGTAAATCGTGTTGCCTTCCGCCACGCAGCGCACGGCAACACCGATGGTCATGACCCCGGTGCCGGCAATCAATACCGGCATGAAGTTGGAAACGATCAACAGGCGCACGACACTGACGGCGATGATTGACGCAATCAGGAAGGTGTTTTGCAGACTGTCCGAATTGGGCCAGAAGAAAAACAGGGGGAGGACCCAGAACATGCCCTGGAACAGTTCAAGGGCGGCGATCATGCCAATCCAGTCCCGCTGTTCTGCGGCTGAGCGTTTGCTGGCAAAATAGACATTGCACAGGAACAACTGCACGGCACAGCAACCGAGCGCCCCGAGGGTCCAGGCGGCAACGGTCGTCCATGCCACCCATTGCAGGGCCGTCACCGCCATGAGCAGGACCAGCAAAGGCATGACCGGTGCCAGTTTGACCTGGTTCTTCAGGAAAATTTCCAAAAGTTCGCCATGCCATTCAAACGCGGGCTGCGCGGCGTCGTTGGCCACGGTCTCCCCGCTGGCTGGTGGCGCTGGTGCGATTTCGGGTTGGGCAGTTGCGTTCATTGTGAACTGAAAACCTTTTGATTCAAGTTCCACGCTAGTGGAAAAAGCCTAAGATCGGCTTTGGCGGGTCGATAAAACTTGAAAGGTTGATCCCGGCAACCGCCTTTTGCGGCCTTCCATTATGCGATTGCCGAAGGCCTTGCTGACGTGCCATGGAGCGGGCACCCAAATGGATTTACCATGACCAATTCCAACCCCGGCCCCAGCAAAGACCAGATCCTTGATGAGTTGAAACGCATTGCCGCCCCTGACGACCGCGGCAACATCGTTTCGGCAGGGCTGGTTTCCGACATCGTCATCAAGGACGGCGAAGTCACTTTCGCCCTGCTTGCCGATCCGGCCCGGATGAAGACCATGGAGCAATTGCAGACGGTCGTGGAAAAAGCGGTGCGCCGTGTGGCAGGCGTGAGCAAGGCGATGATTGTGCTGACGGCGGAGCGCACGTCTAGCGGGGCAAGCCGGGCAGCTGCGGCAACGCCACAAGGTGGCGGTCAAGCACGCCAGCAGGCCATTCCCGGCGTCACCTATCTCATTGCCGTTGCTTCCGGCAAAGGCGGCGTGGGCAAATCAACGACGGCCATCAACCTGGCGCTGGGTCTCAAGACATTGGGGCTCAGGGTCGCGGTTCTTGACGCTGACATTTATGGTCCATCCATGCCCAAGCTCTTCGGTCTCAGTGGCAAGCCCGAAGCCAGTGATGCCCAGGGCAAGCGCATGAAACCCCTGTCGCGCTACGGTGTCGAAGTGGCCTCGATCGGCTTTCTGGTCGACGAAGAAACACCGATGATCTGGCGTGGCCCCATGGTGATGTCGGCTCTGACCCAGCTTTTGCGCGAGGTTGAATGGTCAGAGACGGATGTGATGGTGATCGACATGCCGCCGGGCACGGGTGATGCACAGTTGACTTTGGCCCAGCAGACGCCGCTGTCGGGCGCGGTGATTGTTTCCACCCCCCAGGACCTGGCGCTGATTGATGCCCGCAAGGGTCTCAACATGTTCCGCAAGGTCAATGTGCCAATCCTCGGCATTGTCGAGAACATGAGCTATTTTGTCTGTTCGAAATGCGGGGAAAGGCACGAAATCTTTGGCCATGGAGGTGCCAGGTCCGAGGCGGAACGCACTGGCGTGCCGTTCCTCGGCGAAGTACCGCTTGACCTTGATGTCCGCCTGCGCTCCGATTCCGGCCAGCCAGTGGTTGCCACAGCGCCTGAAAGCCAACACGCCGCCATCTATCGTGACATCGCCCGCCAGATCTGGGTGGCGCTTGAATCCGGCGGTCTTAGCAAGCCACCACCCCGGATTGTCATGGACTAGTTTCGGGGAATGAATCTCTGTTAACCATTTGCCCTTAGAAATTTGGGCCTGTTCAAAGCCTTGGCTGTGCTGGTAGTCTCATGGCCACGGGTAAGGGTCGGGAGAACTGCAATGTCTAAATTGATGACTGTTTTGGGGATCCTCCTGCTGGCGGCGGGGACGGCCTTTGCCATCATGGGCCTGATCAACCAGGCCCCGCTGCTGGCCCGCGGCATTGACATGTCGAGTGCTATCAACTTGATCATCGGCGGTGTGCTGGCGATCGGTCTCGGCGGTGTCATTGGCGCGCTTGGACCTGGAGCGGTCTCGTCGGCAGCCAGCGCAATCGAGGAAGAGGCGCACCTTGCTCCCGAGCCCTCGCCCCCGGCCGCTGAAGAGGCAGCGTCGGCAAAGGTGTCGCGTTTCCCGAGTTTCGCCCGCAGGATGGATGAAACCACAACCACCGCCGCGACAACGCTCGCCAAGGCGGAAGAGGTGGTGACCCCCGCCGTCAAGGAGACGATCACGGCGCTCGAACAGGCAAAGACCGATCTTGAAGCAGCATTGGGTGGGACTGGAACGCCCGCAGCGACGGCTGAAGGCGAGCTTTACGTGGTGGAGGACAAAGTGGTCAGGGGCCACGCCGCCCGCATCCTGTCAGACGGTACGGTCGAGGCCGAAACCGATGAGGGCTGGATGCGTTTTGAAAACCTCGAACATCTCGACGAATATTTGGATGCGGTCGAACAGGCCTAGAGCACGATCTTGCTTGTTTGAATCGAAGTGGGATTCCCAAATCATCTTCTTTGTGATTCAAGATGTCGGCTGGATTGGAGGCT
>JANPDD010000011.1:0-6287 GCA_031431295.1 Hyphomicrobiales bacterium
TTTTTCCCAACCCCGTCAGCGTTATAGAGCCGCTACGGCAGCGCAGGGGATTCCACAGGCATGATGAAAATCATTTCCGGCAACAGCAACAAGCCGTTGGCCGAAGCCATATGCTCCTACCTGCACATGCCGCTGACCAAGTCAGTGGTGCGCCGCTTTATCGACATGGAAGTGTTTGTCGAAATCCAGGAAAACGTGCGCGGGCAGGATATGTTCATCGTCCAGTCCACGTCCTTCCCGGCCAATGACCATTTGATGGAACTGCTGATCGTCTCTGATGCACTGCGCCGCTCCTCCGCCAAGCGTATTACCGCCGTCATCCCCTATTTCGGCTATGCCAGGCAAGACCGCAAGCCCGGCCCCCGCACGCCCATTTCAGCCAAGCTCGTGGCCAACCTCATCACCCATGCGGGTGCCGACAGGGTGCTGACCTTGGATCTCCATGCCGGGCAGATCCAGGGGTTCTTCGATATCCCGACCGACAATCTTTTTGCCGGGCCGGTGTTCGTGCGCGACATCAAGCAACACGGTGATGTTGGCAACACGGTCGTGGTTTCGCCGGACGTGGGCGGCGTGGTGCGCGCCCGGGCGCTGGCCAAGCGGCTCGATTGTCCGCTGGCGATTGTTGACAAGCGCCGCGAGCGCGCCGGTGAATCCGAAGTCATGAACATCATCGGCGAAGTGAAGGGCAAATCCTGCGTGCTGATTGATGACATCGTGGATTCAGGCGGCACGTTGTGCAACGCCGCCGAGGCCCTGCTGGAACAGGGGGCAAGGGACGTGTCGGCCTATATCACCCATGGTGTGCTCTCCGGCGGGGCGGTGGCACGGATCACCTCGTCCAAGCTCAAGCAACTCGTCATCACGGACTCGATCCAGCCCACCGAGGCAGTCAGGGTGGCGCGCAACATCCGCGTCATTTCCATTGCCTCGCTCATTGGCGAGGCCATCGGCCGCACCAGCCGCGAGGAAAGCGTTTCCAGCCTGTTTGAATAGGAACTGACCATGGCAGATCGTCTGAAAGGCAAGGTGGCGTTGATTTCAGGCGGTGCGACAGGCATGGGCGGGGCGTCGTCGCGCTTGTTCGCGGCAGAAGGCGCGAGTGTTGCTATCGTGGATCGCAACCTGGAGGCGGCGCAAGCCACGGCCAATGAAATAACGGGGGCAGGTGGCACGGCGATTGCGCTCAAAGCAGACGTTTCAAAGGCCGCTGAGGTGAACGCCGCAGTCATTGCCGCGCAGATGGCGCTGGGGCCGATCACGGTGCTTTTCAATCATGCTGGCACGATCGTTGTCAAACCTTTCCTCGAGACGACAGAACAGGAGTGGGACTGGCTCCATGACGTCAACGTCAAGAGCATGTTCCTGATGACAAAGGCCGTGTTGCCGCAGATGATTGCTGCCGGCGGCGGCTCCATCGTTTGCACGTCGTCGATTTCGGCAGAGCTCGCCACGCCCATGGAGGTGCTTTACGATACAACCAAGGGGGCTGTGCACATGTTCGCCCGCGCCATTGCGGTCGAATTCCGGGATCGCAATATCCGCTGCAATGCCGTCTGCCCCGGCTTCATTCGAACACCGCATGGCAATCGCGAGGTGAAGGAACTGAATGCCCTCGGCGTCGATGTGTCAGACGCGGCCATTGCTGCCCAGCAGGGGCGCATTGGCGAACCGGAGGATGTGGCACGGGCGGCACTCTATCTGGCCAGTGACGAGTCGGCCTTCGTGACGGGGCAGCGCCTGTTCGTGGACAACGGGTTTTCCGCCGTTTGAGGCGGAACCAACCGGCATTTGTCATTTGCCAACCGAGAGACTACATAGCCGCAATGCCATCCATCATTTCCGCGCAGGCCGTCTCCAAATCCTATGCCACGGGTCTCACCGCCCTTTCGAGCGTTTCCCTTGATATTGAGGAGGGCGAGATATTCGCGCTGCTTGGGCCCAATGGCGCCGGCAAGACGACGCTCATCAACATCATCTGCGGCATTGTCACGAAATCGTCGGGAAAGGTCCTTGTGCAGGGCCATGACAATGTCAGTGACTACAAGGCAGCGCGGAGCCTCATTGGCCTCGTGCCACAGGAGTTGCATCTCGCCATCTTTGAAAGCGTCTGGGATGTCGTGACATTCTCCCGCGCGCTGTTCGGCAAGCCGCGCGACGATGCCCATATAGAAAAAATCCTGCGCCAGCTCTCGCTGTGGGACAAGAAGGACGAGAAAATCATGGCGCTGTCGGGCGGCATGAAAAGGCGGGTGCTGATCGCCAAGGCGCTTTCCCACGAGCCGCGAATCCTGTTCCTCGATGAACCGACGGCGGGTGTTGACGTGGAGCTGCGGCAGGACATGTGGCAGGTGGTGCGCGAATTGCGGGCTTCCGGCGTCACCATCATCCTCACGACACACTACATCGAAGAGGCCGAGGAGATGGCTGATCGCGTGGGCGTGATCAACAAGGGTGAGTTGATCCTGGTGGAAGAGAAGGCCGCGCTCATGAAAAAGCTCGGGCAAAAGCAACTGACGCTTGAACTGGTCAAGCCCTTGAAGGTTCTGCCCAAGGCCCTGGCGGGTCTGGGGCTTGCCCTTGCCAGGGAGGGGCGGGAACTCGTTTACAAGTATGACATCCGCAACCAGAAGCATTCGGTGGCTGACGTTCTCCAGGCACTCACCAAGGCAAGGGTTGCCTTTGGTGACCTGCACACCGAACAGAGTTCGCTCGAGGACATTTTCATAGGATTGGTGAAGCGATGAACTTTCGGGGTGTGTGGGCAATATTCGCGCTGGAAATGAAGCGCTTCTTCCGGACGCTGGGGCAAAGCCTCATTTCGCCTGTCATTTCCACGATCCTCTATTTCGTTGTCTTTGGCGCTGCCATCGGCTCACGGATCGAGAACATCGAAGGCGTTACCTACGGTGCCTTCATCGTTCCGGGCCTCATCATGTTGTCGCTTCTGACGCAATCCATCAGCAACGCCTCGTTCGGCATCTATTTTCCGCGGTTTTCCGGCACGATTTACGAGTTTCTTTCGGCTCCGGTCTCGGCCATGGAAATGGTGCTGGGCTTTGTGGGGGCTGCGGCCGCGAAATCAATCATCATCGGCGTGATCATTCTCGCCACATCAGCCTTCTTTGTGGATTTGCAAGTTGCCCATCCGGTCTGGATGGTTGCCTTCCTGCTGCTGACGGCGGCAACCTTCAGCTTGTTCGGCTTCATTATCGGGCTGTGGGCTGATGGCTTTGAGAAACTGCAGATCATTCCGCTCCTGGTGATCACACCGCTGACATTCCTCGGTGGAAGTTTTTACCCGATCAACATTCTTCCACCCTTCTGGCACACACTGTCGCTGTTCAATCCGGTGGTTTACCTGGTGAGCGGGTTCCGCTGGAGCTTCAACGAGGTGTCTGACGTCAACATCTGGACCAGCCTTTTCACGACAATTTTTTTCCTGGTGCTTTGCCTGGTTGCCATTTCGTGGTTGTTCCGGACCGGTTACAAACTGAAGAACTAGCCACCGATGGCGCGGTTGCTGCTCAATCTCAAAGACATCCACCTGACTTTTGGCGGCAAACCCGTCCTTGAAGGTGCTGACCTGACGCTGGCGGAAGGTGAGCGCATCACGCTTGTCGGGCGTAACGGCACTGGCAAATCCACGTTGCTCAAGATTGCGGCGGGATTGGTGGAGCCGGATCAGGGCGAGCAGTTTTTGCAGCCCGGAACAACGCTGCGCTACCTGCCACAGGAACCTGACCTCGCCGGATATGCGAGTGTTTCGGCCTACGTGGAAGAGGAACTCGGTCCCACCGACAATCCCTATCAGGCCAGACTGTTGCTAGAAGCGCTGGGCCTCAGCGGTGCTGAAGAACCCATGCGGCTTTCGGGAGGGGAGGCAAGGCGCGCGGCCATTGCACGGGCTTTGGCGTCCGACCCTGACATTCTGCTTCTGGACGAGCCGACCAACCATCTCGATCTGCCGGCCATTGAATGGCTGGAACAGACGCTGGCGCAGTCGCGCGCCGCCATGGTGCTGATCAGCCATGACCGGCGCTTCCTTGACAGCCTGTCCAATGCTGTTGTCTGGCTTGACCGGGGCCAATCGCGGCGCATGAACAGGGGATTTTCGCATTTTGAGGAGTGGCGCGATCAAGTGATCGAGGAGGAGGAGCGCGAGCAATCGCTTCTGTCCAAACGCATTGCCACCGAAGAGCATTGGATGCGTTATGGCGTGACCGCACGGCGCAAGCGCAACATGCGCCGCGTGGCCCTGCTTGCCGACCTGCGCAAAGGCAGAAAAGAACATGTGGGCCGCCTCGGTACCGTCAACATGCAGGCGTCTGCGGGTGAAATGTCGGGCAAGCTGGTCGTGGAGGCAAGGAAGGTCTGTAAATCATTCGCTGACCGCAAGATCGTTGCAGACCTTGACCTGTTGTTGCTGCGTGGCGACCGGCTTGCCATCGTGGGTCCCAATGGGGCTGGCAAAACGACGTTGATCAGGCTGCTCACGGGCGCACTGGAGCCGGACGACGGCTCGGTCAGACACGGCACAAACCTGCAGGTTGTAGCGCTCGACCAAAATCGCCAGAGCCTGCGCCCCGATGATCTTTTGGCAGATGTCATCACCGGTGGCCGGGGCAATTCTGTCACGATCAATGGCGAGACACGCCATGTCATGACCTACATGCAAGACTTTTTGTTCCGTCCCGAACAGGCACGCACCCCCGTTTCGGTGCTCTCGGGTGGTGAACGGGCGCGGCTTATTCTGGCACGGGAGCTGGCGAAGCCGTCCAATTTCCTGGTCATGGACGAGCCCACGAACGACCTTGACCTCGAAACGCTTGACCTGATGCAGGAATTGCTTGGGGACTATGCCGGAACGCTGCTGCTTGTCAGCCATGACCGCGATTTTGTGGATCGCATCGCCACCTCGGTGTTGATGCACGAGGGAGATGGCCGCTGGGTTGAATATGCGGGCGGTTATTCCGACATGATGGCGCAACGCGGCTCAGGTATCGCCGCGCCTGCGCCCAAGAGTGTTGTGAGAAGCCCAACGCCCGCCCGCGCCGACACCATGCCCGCGGTGAAACGCAAGTTGAGTTTCAGGGAAAAGCACGCGCTGGAGACTTTGCCTGGAAGAATCGCGACACTCGCAGCAGAACTTGCACAGGTTGAAACGCGGCTTGCCGATGCCGGACTTTATGCCCGCGATCCCAAAGCCTTTGCTGCCGCGACACAGCGGCACCAACAGGTCAAGGCAGAAAGGACAGTCTGCGAAGAGGAATGGCTGGCAGCAGAGCTTCTGCGTGAGGAGCTCGAGGCGGGCCAAGTTTAGTCGCTATTCACCGGAGTCTTTTGCATCATGCCCTGGCCCAGGCGCCAGAGGCTGTGGGCAACCAGTGTGACGATGATGATCAATCCCCCCCACAGAACCGGTTGAGTGGGTTGTTCTTCGAACAGAAGCCAGATCCACACCGGCGTCAGCACCGTTTCAAGCAGGAAGAACATGCTGACGTCGACGGAGGGCAAATAGCGCGGACCATTGGCAATGAGGCTCGACGCAATTGGAATGGCAATGAGCCCGTTGAGCCCGATCCAAGCCCAGGCCGGCACGCCGAAACTGGCGGGAGCCAGCAGCGCGCTGAAGTTGACCGGAAAAAAAGCAAGCGCCACGAATGCCGAAATCAAGCTGCCGACCGCAAGGCTGGTGGCGATGTTCTTGCCGCTGCGCCGCACGATGGTGAAGGCTGCCGCTGTACAGCAGGCGCAGATGAAGGCCAGAAGGTCGCCAAACCACCTGCCGGTGTGGACCCCGTCCCAGGCAATGAACGCCACACCGAGAAAGGCGAGGAGCGATGTGGCCCAGGTTACCTTGTGGACATGTTCCTTGATGAAGATACGTGAGAAAATGGCCGTCAAAATCGGGATCAGGGCCAGTATGAACACCACATTGGCAGCGTGGGTTTCAACGATGGCGCCAATGTAAGTGATGTTGGCAATTGTATTCGTGCCGATGACCCAAAAACCCGCAGCACCCGCGATGTAGGGAAGGTTGTCGCGGTGGCGCAGCCGCGCCAAGGCCCAGACCAGACTGATGGCCCAGAACAGCATGATGCCGCGGGCAAAGACCATGGTCCACTTGTCTGCCGGTGCCAGCGCTGCCAGTCTCAGCAACGGCAGATCAAGGGTGAAAAGCAGCCCGCCAATGGCAGCAATGATCAGGCCATAACCGATGGCGTCGTTGCGGTTGGGATGGCTGCCTGACATGAGGTCCCTGCGGTCTTGCTGATTCCGGTTTG
>JANPDD010000012.1:0-5785 GCA_031431295.1 Hyphomicrobiales bacterium
GTCAAGGTCTTTGGCACGCTGCGCGCCAACGACGATGTGACGCTCAAGGTGAAGCCCGGCGAAATTCACGCCTTCCTCGGTGAGAATGGCGCGGGCAAGTCCACCCTCGTCAAGATGATCTATGGCGCCTTGCAACCCACCTCCGGGCAATTCTACTGGAATGGGGTGCCCGTCGCCATTCCCAGTCCGTCGGCCGCCCGCAGGCTCGGCATCGGCATGGTGTTTCAGCACTTCTCCCTTTTTGAAGCGTTGACGGTGGCGGAAAACATTGCCTTGGCCATGCCGGGTCCGTTTGAACTCGCCACTTTGTCGGACAAGATATCCACAGTGTCGGCCTCGTATCGGCTTCCGGTTTCGCCCAACGCGGTAGTGGCGGATCTGTCGGTGGGCGAGCGTCAGCGCATCGAGATCGTGCGCTGCCTGTTGCAGGAACCAAAACTGCTGATCATGGATGAGCCAACTTCCGTGCTGACGCCGCAGGAAGCCGAGCAGCTTTTCAATACGCTTGGCCGCTTGGCTGGAGAGGGATGTTCGGTCATCTATATCAGCCATCGCCTTGAGGAGGTGAAGCAGCTTTGCAACACTGTGACGATCCTACGTCACGGCAAAGTCGTGGCCAATGTCGAAACCACGAAGGAGACAGCCGCCAGTCTTGCCCGCCTCATGGTTGGGGGAGATATTCACAAGGTCCGCCCCAGCTCGGGAGTGGCAGACGGTCCTGTTCGCCTCAAGCTTGATCACGTTGACCTCGCGGCAAGCGGCCCATTTGCGGTCGCCCTGAAAGATGTCTCACTTGACGTCAGGGCGGGCGAAGTCGTTGCCATTGCCGGTGTTGCGGGCAACGGCCAGTCGGAGTTCTTTGACGCTGTCTCGGGTGAGCGCGTGTTGGCAAGAGACCAGATGCTGCTCATCGATGGCAAGCCCATGGGCCGCGCCGGCGTGAACGCCAGACGCGAGGCTGGTGCGGCCTATGTGCCGGAAGAGCGCCTGGGCCACGGTGCCGTGCCGGAATTCAGCCTGTCGGACAATGTCATCCTCACCCGTCATTCCTGCGACAGAGCATTGGTCAGGCTGGGCCTGGTGCAAAAGAACATCGCACTGGACACAAGCGAACGCCTGATCAAGACTTTCGATGTGCGTAAAGGAAAGCCCGATCCCGAAGCCCGCGCCCTCTCCGGCGGCAACCTGCAGAAATTCGTTGTCGGGCGGGAGCTTGACCGGGAACCCGGCGTGCTTGTGATCAACCAGCCGACCTGGGGAGTGGACGCCGGAGCGGCGGCAGCCATCCGTCAGGCAATCCTTGATCTAGCAGCCAGGGGTGCCGCCGTTCTCGTCATCAGCCAGGACCTTGACGAGATTTTTGAGATTGCCACGCGGATTGCAGTCATCTCCCGGGGAGAGTTAAGTGAGGCAAAGCAGGTCTCGACCTGGACCAGGGAGGCGATCGGGCTGAAGATGGCGGGCGCGCACGAGCAAAAGCCCGAGCAAAAGCCCGAGCAAAAGCCCGGGCAAAAAACTGACCGAAAAGGGGAGCGCCATGCGGCCAGTGCTTGAGAAGCGGCCCGAGGTCTCAACCATGATGGCGCTGGCCTCACCCTTCATTGCCCTGGCCCTGACGGTGTTCACGGGCGGCATCATCTTTGCGCTGCGCGGCGACAATCCCTTTTGGTCGCTTTACGTCTACTTCATTGAACCGTGGACCGCCCTCTGGTCCACGGAGCAAATTCTGGTCAAGGCGTCCCCGTTGGTCCTGATCGGGGCTGGCCTTGCCATCTGCTATCTTGCCAATGTCTGGAATATCGGTGCCGAAGGACAGTTCACGGCCGGTGCCATTTTGGGCGGCATGGTGCCCGTGCTGTTTTCACAGTGGCAATCGCCCTTCACCATGCCGCTGATGCTTGCCATGGGTGTCCTCGGCGGCATGGCTTGGGGCACCATTCCCGCATTTCTGCGCAACCGTTTTGGTGCCAATGAAATCCTCACGTCGCTGATGCTTGTCTATGTGGCCTTGTTGCTGCTGGACTGGCTGGTGCGCGGACCCTGGCGCGATCCCCATGGCTTCAATTTTCCCAAGTCCGTGACCTTCACTGGCTGGCAATTGCTGCCCTATCTGACGAGTACCATTCATTTGGGCGTACTCCTGTCGTTGTTGGTGGCATTGGCCCTGGCCTTTCTGATGGGACGTTCAATCAAGGGCTATGAAATCAGGGTCGCTGGCCGAAGTCCCCGTGCCGCCCGCTTTGCGGGCTTCTCCGAGAAGCGCACGGTCATGTTCTGTTTTCTCCTGTCAGGTGGTCTTGCCGGCCTCGCAGGTGTGATGGAGGTTGCATCCGTTGTCGGCCAACTGCAGCCGCAGATCTCGCCGGGCTACGGGTTTGCCGCCATCATCGTCGCCTTCCTGGGAAGGCTCAATCCGATCGGCGTGATATTTGCGGGCGTGCTCCTGGCCCTGAGCTATATCGGCGGCGAAGCGGCCCAGATCTCGCTTGGAATATCCGACAAGATCGCCAAGGTTTTCCAGGGCATCCTGCTTTTTTATGTTCTCGCCTGCGATACCCTGATTCTCTATCGGATCAGCTGGGGCGAACCCGGTCGGCTTGCCGTGAAAGCTGCGGAGTAGGCGATGGAGCTCCTTGCCAGCATCTTCAATCTTGAAAACCTCCTCATCACCATGACGGCGGCAACGCCCCTCCTGCTTGCTGCCATGGGTGAAGTGGTGGTGGAGCGCTCCGGTGTTCTCAATCTGGGTATTGAGGGCATGATGGTGATGGGTGCTGTCTGCGGCTTTGGCGCTGCCTTCCTCTCGGGCAATCCATGGCTTGGAATTGTTGGTGCCATCGTGGCGGGCATGGCCATGGCCCTGATGTTTGGCGTCCTCACTTTGACACTCCTAGCCAACCAGGTGGCAACGGGTCTTGCCCTGACGCTGCTTGGCCTTGGCCTTTCCGGTCTCATCGGCGAGAGTTTTGTGGGTCAGCCCGGCGTCAAATTGCCCCTGCTGTTCCGCATTGACCCGTTGATACCGTTTTCCATCCTGTTGACAGCGCTGGTGACCTATGTACTCTTTCGCACAAGGCCCGGGCTCATCATCCGCGCCGTCGGCAACAGCCATGCTTCTGCCCATGCACTGGGCTTCAATGTGATAAGGGTGCGCTATGCGTGTGTCTTGTTTGGTGGTGCCTGTGCCGGTCTTGCGGGTGGCTATCTCTCATTGGTCTACACCCCCCAGGGGTGGAAAACATGACGGCAGGAAAAGGCTGGATTGCGCTGGCCCTCGTCGTTTTTGCCTCATGGTTGCCGTGGCGTGCCGCAATCGGAGCTTATCTGTTCGGGGCCATTTCAATTCTTTCCTTTGTCGTCCAGACCCGCGCCCTCGGCATACCTTCGCAGTTCCTCTCGATGTTGCCCTATCTTGTCACAGTCATCGCACTTGTGCTGATTTCAGGAAACAAGAGGCTGGCCCTGGCCAACACGCCGGCCTGCCTCGGCCAATCTTTCGTACCGGACCGCTAGAAACATAAACAGGGAGACTATTGATGAAAAAACTCATGATGACGGTTGCCGCCGTGGCGCTTGCCATTGGCGTTGGCGCTTCTTCGGCTTCGGCTGAAAAACTGAAGGCTTGCTGGGTCTATGTCGGACCAATCGGCGATTTCGGCTGGTCCTACCAGCACCACGAGGGACTGCTCGCGGTTGAGAAGGAACTGGGTGACAAGGTGGAGACGGCTTACGCTGAAAACATCGCAGAAGCCGATAGCGAAAAGACCATCGAACGCTTTGCCCGTGATGGCTGCAAGATCATATTCACAACGTCCTTTGGCTTCATGGAGCCGACACTCAAGGTTGCCGCCAAATTTCCGGACTTGAAATTCGAGCACGCGACCGGTTACAAGACGGCTGACAATGTCACGACCTACAACGCCAAGTTCCATGAAGGGCGCTACGTCATCGGCCAGATTGCCGCCAAGATGTCGAAGACCGGTGTGGCAGGTTATATTGTCTCGTTCCCCATTCCGGAAGTGGTGGCGGGCATCAACGCCTTCATGTTGGGGGCGCAATCTGTCAATCCTGATTTCAAGGTCAAGATCGTCTGGGCTAACACCTGGTTTGATCCGGCCAAGGAAGCCGACGCCGCCAAGGTTCTTTTGAGCCAGGGCGCCGACATTACCGTGCAGCACACGGACTCGGCTGCACCGCTTCAGGTCGCTGAGGAACAGGGCAAATTTGGCTTTGGGCAGGCTTCTGACCAGATCAAGTTTGCACCCAAGGCACAACTCACTGCAATCGTCGACAACTGGGCGCCCTATTACGTGCGCCGCGTCAATGATGTACTGAACGGCACCTGGAAATCGCAAAGCTCGTGGGATGGCATGGCAGAGGGAACCGTCAGCATGGCGGCCTACACCAACATGCCGGAGGACATTGCCAAGATGGCGGCTGAGACTGCCGAGGCCATCAAGACTGGCAAGCTCAACCCCTTCAAGGGTCCCGTGACCAAGCAGGACGGGACAGTCGTGGACACCGTGGACGACGGCATGATCCTCGGCATGAACTGGTATGTGAAGGGCGTTGACGACCAGCTGCCGCAATGACCTGATTTGACAACGTCATGCCGGGTGCCAGGATGGCGCGCCCGGCATTTTTCTGGGAACGGCGGAATGAGAAATGGTGATCGATCCGTTTGTCGCTGACTGGTTAAATCTGCTGCTGCGCTGGGGCCACATGATGGCCGGCATCGCCTGGATTGGCACATCCTTTTATTTTGTAGCACTTGATTTTTCGTTGCGCGCGCATGCAAACCTTGCCACTGGTGTTCGTGGTGAAGCCTGGGAAGTCCACGGGGGCGGCTTCTACCACGTGCAAAAATATCTCTCCGCCCCACCATCATTGCCGGACCACCTCACCTGGTTCAAATGGGAGGCCTACCTCACCTGGCTCACGGGGTTCCTCCTCCTTGTCATTCAATACTATTTGGATGCGGGAACCTATCTCATCGATCCCGCGATATTGGCCCTGGAGCCGGTCGAAGCTGTGGGTCTGTCAATTGTTTCGATTGCAGCCGGCTGGATTATCTACGACCAGCTTTGCCGGCGCCTGGCCATCGACCATCCACTCTGGCTTCTCGCCGGTCTCATGGCGCTGATCACGGTTGCGGCCTATGGCTATACCCACATCTATTCCGGCCGCGGCGCCTGGATACATGTAGGCATTATGATTGGCACATTGATGGCTGCCAATGTCTTTGCCGTGATCATTCCCAACCAGCGGAAAATCGTGGCGGCTCTGCTCAAGGGCGAAACGCCGGACCCGGCCTTTGGCGCCATGGGAAAGCAGCGGAGCCTCCACAACAACTACATGACCTTGCCCGTCCTGCTGATGATGGTGTCGAACCACTATGCTTTCCTCACCGGCCATCCGCAAAGCTGGCTCTTGATCCTGCTGGTGATCGTAGGCGGCGCAGCACTGCGCCACTATCTGCTGCGGACGGAAGTTGGTGATGAGCAGCGCGACATTGCCTGGGTCTTGACGATCGTCGCTGCCACTCTTGTCCTCGCCCTCCTCCTGACGGCACCCGGCAAGACAGTCCTCTACTCCGGCGACGTCAGTGACTCTGAAGTCACGACCATCGTCCAGTCCCATTGTGCCTCCTGCCATGCAATGAAACCCATTGATCCCGCCATCAAAGCGCCGCCCAAGGCCGTTGTCCTTGAAACACTGGATGACCTGCGCCGCCACAACCGGCAGATCATGGTACAATCCGTCAATGCCAGGGCCATGCCGCTTG
>JANPDD010000013.1:0-3827 GCA_031431295.1 Hyphomicrobiales bacterium
CCTGCCACGTCGCGCGCCATGGCGGCGGCACTGTGCACGAACAGCAAAAGCCCGCCAACGATCACGATCGCCGTCAGGGCCTGGAACAGCGCACTCATGGCGGCAATGATGATGCCGCGCCGCAATTCGTTTTCAGTCGCCAGTACCCAGCCGGAAATGACGGCCTTGCCGTGGCCAGGTCCCGCCGCGTGGAATACGCCGTAGAGAAAGCTGAGCAGCACCAGCGTCCAGGCCGCTTTGCCGGGGGAGCGTGAGGCAACGCCGCGCAGTGCTCCCGACATCTGCCGGTAGAAATTCTGCTGTTTGTCCCGCATCCAGCGTATCGGATCTTCAGTGAAGGGCGTTTCGATGAAGGATCCATCCGGGTTGCGCGGCGGCACCAGCAGCTTGCGCTTGTCGATCACCACTTTTGCCGGAGCGTCACCCGTGACCTGTGCCACCGCAGTGAACGTCAGTGGCACCGCCACCACCGCCAGCATCAACAGCATGGCGAGCAACAAGCACCGGACCGCTAGCTGCATGTCACCACCAGTGGACGGGCAAAGAGCGAGCCGAAGTCCTCGCCCGTGTCATTCTGCCAGTCCACGCCCTTGTCAGCGAGAAAGTTGCGCTTGGTCTCAATCTCAGCATCGGACAAGAACGGCTTCAGTTCCATGCTGCAACCTTGTGGCAATTGACCTTCAAGATCAACGGGATCATCCTTGGCGTAGTCAAACGCGATGAAGAAATCGGGATCATAGATCCGGGCTTCGAAAGCGCCCTTGCGGGGATCAACCGGTGTTTCCAGCGGCAGCACGAAATAAAGCGTCAGCCGGTTGTTGTTGAAGGTCTGCGCATAGTCCGTGACCTTGCCGTGTGCCAATAGCTTGCCGTCAAGGCGCAGGTGGCCAAAGTAGTTTGACTCAGCAAGGCTCTCGATATTCTCAACCGTCAGTGGCTTGATCTCGTCGGGTTCAAAGACGCCGTTGCCGTTGCCATCGAGGCCCTCAAGGGCAAAACCCGCATAAGCCTCGTCAAACGTCCATTCCGCCCGCAAGCCAGTGATGAGGCCTTCGCCATTGACCATGAGGCTGGAGCGCATTTCGGTCCACACATGCGGGTGCGCCGCGACCGGTGCCGCCATGGCCCCCCACGCTATCCCACATCCAACAATGACCGCCGCCGCCCTGCGCATGGCTCTCCTTTGCCGACTCAAGCTCTCCATGATCGGGCAATGCGGCGAGAAAGTGAAGCGCGCCAAGTCAATTTCTTGGGCAAATCCTTTTCGCCAAAGTGGTTTCCACTCTGGCGGGATTTGCTCTAACGCCCCAGGCAGGAGATGAGATTCGACGTGAGATTTTCGAGCAGTGCCCGGTAGGCACTTTTCCCCGGTGCCAGGTCTGCGCCAATGGGGTCCAACACACCCACCCTTGCACCTGTTCCCTCGATCAGGGTTTTGACGGCGGCATCGGAAAACTGCGGTTCGCGGAAGGCACAAACGGCTTTTGCGTCTTTCAGCTTGTTGCGCACTTCGGCGAGGCGTTTGGCGGAGGGGGCATTGGCGTTGACGTCGGAAATGGAGCCTGCCGCTGTCAGGTCAAAGCGAAATTCGAAATACTGAAACGCGTCGTGAAACACGACGAACGGAATTTGCGCCACGGGTTCCAGTGTTTCGGCCAATTCAAACTCCAGCACATCAAGATCCGCCGATGCCCTTGCCGCATTGGCCATATAGGACTTGGCGTTCTTGGGGTCAGCTTTGGCAAGACTGTGGGCAATTTCACCGAGCATCAGCCTCGCATTCCTTGGATCGAGCCAGATGTGGGGATCATGTTCCGCAATGCCAGGTTCAAGTTCGCCTTCGGCATGTTCCCCGACGTCATGCTGATGGGCCTCCCAGGCCCCGCCCTCGCGAACGCCAAGTTTTGTCAGGTCTTTGATCTCCGCAAGTTCGATGAATTTTCTGCCCTTCACGGCGTCGCTGCCGCTCAACTCCTCAAGCTTCAATTCAAGGCCTTCGCCGATGAAGAAAACCGCGTCCGCATCCCCCAGCGCCTTGATCTGGGCCGGAGAAAAACTTTGCTGATGTTCGCTTGTCTGGCCAGACAGCAACAGTTCGGGCGTGCCAATTCCATCCATCACGCCGGAAACCAGCGCGTGAACAGGAACAATGGACGCAATGACCCGAGGCGCGGCCAAAGCGCCTGACACTGTTCCAGCCAGCACAAGACACAGCAACGCCCCCACAACCGCCGGGGCAAAAATCCCCATCTCAGACCTCCCTCAAGACATGTTATACTATAACATTACATTGAATTGTCAACGCCTCACACTTGAACGTGAAGCTGAGCGACAACGGCGTGTGTTGCAGGAATGCCGATCCGCTGTAAGGGGAGAGCGATGGAATTGGATGTATCGATCGGGGCTGCCGTGCTTGCAGGTGCCCTCAGTTTCCTGAGCCCCTGCGTGCTGCCATTGGTGCCGCCCTATCTCTGCTATGTCAGCGGCCTGTCGCTTGATGATCTGGCCAATGACGAGCGCGCCATTGCCCACCACCACCGCGCCAAGGTTCTCGCCGCCGCCCTGTGCTTCGTCCTGGGTTTCACCACAGTGTTTGTGCTGCTCGGTGCCACGGCCTCAGCCGCTGGCCAGGTTCTGCGCCAATACATGCCGCTCTTCACGCAGCTTGCGGGCGTCGCCATCATCATCATGGGGCTTAATTTTCTGGGCCTCTTCCGCCTTGGCTTTCTCGCCCGCGACACCCGCTATCACCACCAGGGAGAAGGTGTCACACTCTTGGGTGCCTATGGCATCGGGCTCGCCTTCGCCTTTGGCTGGACACCCTGCATTGGACCGGTACTGGCAGCGATCCTGTCGGTTGCCGGATCAACCGAGAGCGTGTCGAAAGGCATGGTGCTGCTTGCCGTTTATTCACTTGGCCTTGGCATTCCCTTCCTCATCGCCGCCTTCAGCCTTGATGCCTTCCTTGGTTTCTTCAAAAAGTTCCGCAGGCACCTGCCTCTGGTCGAAAAGGCCATGGGCGCGCTGCTCATCGTCACCGGCATCATGTTCCTGACCGGTTCCATGCAGACCATGTCCTACTGGCTGCTGGAACTTTTCCCCTCCCTTGCAACGATAGGCTGATGGCGTAATCTTGCCCCATGGCGGACGGGGCAAAACTCGAAGGCATTCAGGTGGTCGTCTTCGACGCCTATGGCACGTTGTTCAATGTGGCCACGCCGGTTGAGAAGCTCAGCGCCGAGATCGGCGCCAAGGCCAGCGACCTCGGTGCGCTCTGGCGGCGCAAGCAGTTGGAATATACCTGGCTTCGCAGTCTCATGGGTGTGCATGCCGATTTCTGGCATGTGACGCGCGACGCGCTCGACTATGCGCTGAAGCAATTGGCCATCGACGAGGCGGGCCTCGCCGATGAATTGATGACGCTCTATCTCAAACTCGATGCCTATCCCGATGCTGCGGCGGGCCTTGCGGCGGTCAAGAAAAAAGGCAAGCGCGTGGGCCTTCTGTCAAATGGCTCGCCGTCCATGCTGGACTCAATCCTGCGCCACGCCAACCTCGACAAGTTGATCGACGAGGTTCTGTCGGTGGAGGATGTCGGCATCTACAAGCCTTCGCGCCGGGTCTATCGTTTGGCCATGCAGAAATTCGCGGTTTCTGACGCGCCTTCGATCTGCTTTGTCTCAGCCAACACCTGGGATGCGCAGGCTGCGGCCCAATTCGGTTTTCAGGTGGTGCGGATCGAGCGCACACCCACGATTGATGACAATTTGCCGGGAAAACCGGCGCGGCTGGTGGAGAGTTTGCTGGAGGTGGCGGGGTTGGTTTGA
>JANPDD010000014.1:0-25374 GCA_031431295.1 Hyphomicrobiales bacterium
GGTTTCAACTTCGTCAAAACCCAGCGCCACGGCGGTTGCGGCGTCGGCTGCAAGTTGCAAGGGATCGTCCTTGGCATTGGTGACATGGGCCTGGTTGCCCGGCGTCTTCCGCGCCCGCATTTTGGAATAGGCAAAGGCAATTTCCAGCGCGTTGAGTCTTGAAACAACGTCGGCAAGCTTGGCCGGCGTCATGCCATGGGCAAGGCGGACCAGCTTTTCGCGCGGCACATGCATGTCGACAAGCATGCGGGCCACTTCGGCAGAATCGAGGGCCATGGCTTCGGGGGCGATTGCCGGGTCAATATGATAGGTGGCGATGAAGCGGTCGATCATGTCAAAGTCATGGGCAAGCACGCCATCGAGGCTGGCGACCTTGCCGCCTTTGAGTTCAACGCCAGGCTTGGGGTCGGCGGGACTCGAGAAAGCAGAGAAGCCGTTTTTCCAATCCTCTGCGGCGAACTTGTCGAGGCGGAGTGGGCGCTCATCCCAGTCGGCAAAACGTCTCCAGCGATTTGGCGTCTCGGTCATGGACAAAGGCTATTCACAAAACACCCGACTTGCAATCTCTTGCTGAAGTGTTTTTGATGTCGAAATGTCCCGTTCCGCTCAACTCTGCATTCAGTCCCATCACCGGCTCGCCGAAAGCATCATCTGGCATGTGGCCAGGCAATGCTATTTTTGGGTCGACCTTCTCGACCCGGCACTGTTTTGCTTTGACCCCAGATCAGGCGAGACGGTGAAACGCGAAATCAAGCTGCCGCCACCCATCGGATCAATCGCGGCCACAACAGACCGGAACATTTTGGTGTTGGCGCATCGCGGTGGGCTATCGCTGCTGGATGTGCGCAATATGGAAATGACTCCTTTCTGCGATCCTGAAAGCGAGCGCGACGCCATCATCTACAATGACATCAAGGTGGACCGGTGGGGGCGCCTGTGGGTGGGCACGTCGCATGAGAAGGAACAGGAGGAGCGCGGTGCACTTTGGTGCGTCACGTCGGCCAAGCACTGGGCTTTGGCAGATGCCGGATTTGCCATTTCCAATGGTCCTGCATTCTCGCTTGATGGCTGCACCATGTATTTCAATGACAGCGCGAGGCGAAAGACTTTTGCCTATGACATCGCAGCAGACCATCTTGCTGCTCGCAATCGACGGGTTCTGATCCAACATGCAGAAGAAGACGGTTTGCCGGACGGCGTGGTTGTTGATTCAGTTGACGACATTTGGACGGCACAATGGGCAGGCAGTGCCCTGCTAAAGTTCAACAGGGAAGGCCAACTTCTCGAGCGCATCAGCGTGCCGTCAGTCCATGTCACGACACTCGGCTTTGGTGGCGCAGACCTGCGACGGCCGATGGTCACAACGGCGACCGACGGTGCAACGCCCGATCAGTTGAAGGCACTCCCTTTGAGCGGCAGCCTCTTCACATTCGAGAATATCGGTGAAGGAGTTTGTGAACCGCTGTTTCGGCTGTGAATTCGCCTCACAAAAGCTGCCTTGCGGAATCGAAAAGTGTTCATGGGCTGAGGTTTAGCGCGCGCGGTGCCACCAGCTCAATTCGAAAAGGCGTGGATACGCGGGATCGGGGTTCCGGCGCAACGTCGCCTCCGAATTCCCTTTCGATGGCATTCGCTGCCGAACCCTGTAATTTCCCAATACTGCACCTGGTATCCGGAAAGTGAATTGCAGTGAACCCCGACTTCACGCAATGGACTTTTCAGCAGAGAAGGAGCAGACAATGTCACGCAAAACAATCGTAACCGCCATGATTGCCGGAGCCATTGGCTTCGCCGCCGGAAATGCCTTCTGGTATCTTGCTTCGCCCCTGTGGATTGACCGTGTGGTAGCCGAGGAGCTTCCCGTGGAACTGCAAATGAAGACCGCAGCCACCGGGGAATTCCGCGATGCAGATGGTGTGCATCATGGCAAGGGCACCGCGACGATTTTTGAGAATGACTCTGGCACGACGGTTCTGCGCTTCACCAATTTTGAGGCCACCAACGGCCCGGACCTGAAAGTGTGGCTGGTGAAAGCCGAAAACATCAGAACTTCCGCCGATGTGAAGGCCAGCACATGGGTCGGCCTTGGACCACTTAAAGGCAATATCGGCGACCAGAATTATGTCGTCTCCGGCGACATAAATATTGCCGATTACAAATCCGTGGTGATCTGGTGCGAGCAGTTCGGCGTGCTGTTTTCAGCTGCCGACCTGAAACCAGGGTCTTAAACAATGCGCCATTCCATAGCTTGATGGTCGGCTTTGCCAGGACGCAACATTTTTAGAGATTGAAGACCTGGATATTTTCCGTAACAGCAGGGGCCGCAGCGGCATTCGTTGGGGCCAGTGTTTCGGCGAGGACTGCCAAAAGGTCCACAGCGCAGCTTGTGTCAAGGTCGCCGTTCTCTCTTATGCGTCGCCGCGACGGTTAAGTTCGTTTTTGACGGCACTGTAAGTGGCGACACAGTAGGGAACGAGGTAGTTCATCGCTGCATGGCCCCAGGAAATGCCACTATAGGCGAGAATGGTCTCGCCCTGATTGACAAAGTTCAGGACCGTCCCAACCACCAGCGCAATACGGCCGGCATTGATAACAATGTGCTTTTGCACAGCGGCTGACCAAAAGCGTTGCATTGCAGATCCTTCACTTGTGCGGATGCGCATACCTTAGGCATAAACCCGGCGGCAAATCCATGGCCGGCAGCGTCCTCCCAATTTCCCTACCGTGTGCCTTCAGCATTGAACCAGCCAGAGATCCGATGGCCACTTGAATTCGATCACCTCATGCCCCTTCAAATACGACATGAGAAACTCCTCGTGCGGGAAAACCGGATGAGCTGCGTGAGGACTGTCCGCCAACCAGCGGACAGCACATTCGCCCAAAAAGTGCCAAGCCCTGAATTATCTCCGGCTATTGATACATCAGATCAGGCGTATTCTTGAATGCGTGCAATCCGGTTGGGCATCCAATTCAATTCCCCGGCATATGCAGCAACCGGTCTCCAAAGGGATCGTCGATTACCATGAGCCAGCGGCCATCTGGCTGCTTGCGCAGCACGACGACTGACAAGCCGCCCTGTTCTACTGGCCTGCCATCCGGAAGTTTTCCGGTCATTTTCCATGTATTGTAGTGAAGGGCAAGGTCGCCCGCCTGCACCACGTCCTGCGCCGTAAAGGTGAATTTGGGATTGAGTGCGATGAACCGCGCGAACATTTCCCGCAAGGCCAGGGGTCCGCTTATGGGTTTTCCAGGCTCTGCGACGACGACCGCACCCGGTTCATAGGTCGTCATAATGGCATCATATTGCCCTTCGCAAAAGCAGACGTCATGGTGTCGATAGTTGATTGTACGTGTTGATGATCGGCAAAGTCAGAACCCAAACTGTTGGAGGTGAATAACAGAGTTGAAAGCGCCGCAACTGCGGCGGCGTGGAGCAGATTTCTTCGCATGTGATGTTTTCTCCGGGTTGGTATCCGGCACATAGCGCCAACCCCTGCCAAAAAACGGCAGTGGTCAGGGTCTGACCTTGTCGGGCCTCTCAATTTTCCGCTACATCGTCACCAGTTCATGGCGCCGTTTGGGGTAACGCCCGCCGACTTCAACTGCGGTTTCTATCCTGTCTGTGCGGAAATGCCGAATGCCATTGCGGCTCTCACACCATGCCGACAGCACGCTGACACCGTCGAAGAAACCAATCTGGAAAGGCCAGACCACGCGATCAGACCCAACACCTTTGCCATCAATGTATGCGATGAGCAGCTTCCGCTCATTCCGGATGGCTGCCCGAAATACGGTGAGGTCGACTGCCCGTCCCGCAGGATCCGCAGCGGGTCCTACAACCAGATGCTGATTGTCAATTCTTTGCGCAAGATGCGCTGGAATGACACCGCCTATGCGGGCCAACGCATTTTGCGCCGCAGTTGCCAGCTTTTTGTCTGCGCGTTCAGCAACCCAGCTGGCCCCAAGTGCAAGTGCTTCAATTTCATCTTCTGGAAACATCAAGGGTGGCAGAAGGAATCCGGGTTTGAGGACAAACCCCAATCCGGGCTCACCATCGATTGCCGCGCCTTGTGCACGGAGTGAGGCTATATCCCTGTAAAGAGTCCGAATGGATACGCCCATCCTTCCCGCCAGCGACCCACCAGAAGCTGGGCGTTTGCGGGACCGGAGCTCATCAATGAGACCGAGAAGTCGTTCGGCGCGGGACATGTGCCATAATCCCTCCACAGGCGTGAAGCGTCAAATGGTGGATGTGGCCAATCCCGCCGGGCCTCTGACCTCCCTTCCCGGCGGCGGGTCAATGAACAGCCTTCACCATCCGTGCCGCAGATAATCAGGCTGGAGACGCCGTCGCGGATCAGGCCCTCGACGACTTTCGCGGTCGCTTCAATAACGACGGTAAAACCACCGTCTTCCATGAATTGCGTGGTTACGGCGGGAAAAACGCCCGACCAATCGCATTGAACTTGTCCAATGAATATTTTATACAATCCAATATGTTGTTGGGAGTGGTCAAGAGCAGCCTTGGAATGGCCCCGCAGAGAACCGGTTTTCAGCCGGACACCATGGCCAAGCGCATGATCATGCCACCGACCCATGTGGCGGCGGCCTGCAGCATACTCCGGCAACACATCACCAACGCGGGAACCACGCTTGCAAAACTCCTGCGCGTACACAACAGCAGCAATTGGCGAAGGCACCATGAAAATCACAGCCATCACGGTCTATCACACCGGCTTGCCCCTGAATGAAGGCAGATACAGTTGGTCGAATGACAACTCTATCGAAGTCTTCGACGCGACAGTGGTTGCGGTCGAGACGGATGAAGGTCTGACGGGCTTTGGTGAATGTACGCCGCTCGGTTCCTCATACTTGCCAGCATATGGCAAAGGCGTGCGCGCCGGAATTGAGGAAATCGGCCCGAAGCTCATCGGAATGGATCCGCGGGATCTCGGCGTACTGAACCGCAGAATGGACTCGGTGTTGCGCGGCCACCCTTACGTGAAGTCTGCCATTGATGTGGCCTGCTGGGATCTTCTGGGTCAGGCCTCTTCGCAGCCGATCTGGCGCCTGCTTGGCGGCCGTCAGCAGGAAAAGGTCCAGCTTTATCGCGCCATCTCCCAGGAAGAACCTGAGATCATGGCCAGGAAAATTGCCGGCTACAAGGCGGCCGGTTACACCAAGTTCCAACTCAAAGTCGGTGGTGACGCGGACAGGGACATCTTGCGCATCCATGAATGCCGCGACATCCTCGACAAGAGCGATGTGCTGGTGGCGGACGCCAACACCGGTTGGACCATGCATGAGGCGGCGCGCGTGGTGAACGCCGTCAGAAACCTTGATGTTTACATTGAACAACCCTGCGCCACCTACGAGGAATGCCTTGCGGTGCGCGCCCGCACGCCCCTGCCCTTTGTGCTCGACGAAAACATCGACGGCATGCAAATGCTCTTGCGCGGGCTGGCTGACCGCGCGTTTGATTGCATCAATCTGAAAATATCAAAAGTCGGGGGCCTCACGAAAGCCCGCGAGATGCGCGACCTCTGCATGTCGGCGGGCGTGGCGATGACGATCGAGGACACATGGGGCGGCGACTTTGTGACGGCTGCCATTGCCCACCTCGCCCAGTCAACACCGGAAGAATTCCTGCTGTCGACAACGGATTTCAACAGCTACGGCCCGAAAAAGATAGCCGAAGGCGCACCACAGCGCATTGACGGCAAGATGTCCGCAAGCGACAGGCCGGGACTTGGCTGCACGCCCGTCATGAAGGAATTGGGCGGACCCGTGTTCCGCATTGGAGCTTAGCTGTCATCATGCAACAGGGTGCCTCAACTGAAACCTCCGACGGTGTCACGCATCTCAGCATCCCGGACCTGACGGAACTGGTGCGGACCGCATTGCGCCGGTGTGGCTTGATTGAAGCACACGCCCGCGCCGTTGCCCAAGTCATGGTCGAAGGCGAGCGGGATGATTGCCGCTCGCACGGCATCTATCGGCTGCCATGGTGCATCAAGTAGGTCCAGTCTGGCCTGATATCAAAAGATGCTTTGCCCAACATCCAAGAAGACGGAACTGTTATTGTTCGAACAGATGCGCGCCACGCCTTCTCGCCTCTTGCGCTCGAAATGGCATTGCCTGTCGTCGAGCGCAAAGCCCGCCAATTTGGTCTGGCAGCCCTCGTTGTCAACAACTGCTATCACTTTTCCGCACTTTGGCCGGAGGTGGAGGCATTTGCGCGCCAAGGACTTGTCGCCATCGCGATGAATCCAAGCTACAATTGTGTTGCACCGGCGGGTAGAACGAAGCCATTGCTTGGCACCAATCCCTTTGCCTTCGCCTGGCCAAGGCCCGGCACGAACCCCTATGTGTTCGACTTCGCGACAAGTGCCGTTGCGCGCGGTGAAATCGAACTGCACCGTATTGACGGCAAGCCAATCCCGCTGGGGTGGGGTGTCGATACTGAAGGCAAGCCCACAACCGATGCTGCCGAAGCGCTCCGTGGCGCCATGTTGACGTTCGGCGGCCACAAGGGCTCAGCCATTTCCACGATGATCGAACTGCTGGCTGGTGTCCTCATCGGCGATCTCATGAGCCATGAGGCCACGGCCCATGACAATGGCGCGGGCGTTGTGCCATTTCATGGAGAACTGCTGCTGGTCATGTCTCCTGAATTGTTCAGCAGTGAGAGCCTTAGTGCCCGTCAGGCCAGAGCCGAACACTTCCTTGCCAAGTTTTCTGAACAGGGTGCGCGCATGCCGTCAGAAAGGCGATACAGCGCCCGGGCCAGAAGCATCGCGCGCGGCATACCGATTGCCAAAGGTCCTCTCGCGCAACTTCGGCAACTCGCCGGAGACGGTGAATAGCCCGATTGAACCATAGCGCTCTGTCAATTTCTATCCATCAACGTCCATTGCTATTTGGAGGAGCCGGCCAGCAAACCTGAAATCAGATACTTGTTCAGAAAAATGACAAGCAGGCAGGGGACAATGATCGCGATGGTGCCCGAGGCCATGATCAATCCGTAGTCCACGAAATTCTTGCCGGCAAATTCGGGTATCAACACGGTCAACGGCTTTGCGGCTTTTGGTGAAAAGATGAGCGGCACCGCGTACATTCCCCATGCACCAAGAAACGTCAGGATGGCAGCCGCAGCAATGCCAGGTGCCGCGATTGGCACAATGATGGCGGTGAGAATTTTCATGTGGCCCGCCCCATCCATGCGGGCGGCCTCCTCCAGGGATATTGGCAGGGAGTCCAGCAACCCCTTCAGAAGCCAGAGACACAAGGGCAGGAAAGCAGACACATAAATCAAAGTGACGCCAAGATACGTATCCATTTGTCCAAGTGCCACCATGATTCTGAAAAGCGGAATGATGACGGCGTAACCTGGAACAGCCATGGTCGCAACGACAGCGTAGAACAGCAGTTGCCGCCCGGGAAAATCCAGGCGGGAAAACGCATAGGCGCCCAGCAGCGACATCAAAACGCACAAGACCGTGGCGGCGGCTGAAGTGAGAATACTGTTGAACAGCGCCAGGCGGAACTGCCTTGCAACGTCCACGCCACCAAGCGTTCCGTCTGCGAAGCCAAGCAGCCGCAAATAGTGTTCGACCGTGGGGTGCTTGGGGTAGAAATCGATCGGGCGCGCGTTAAAATCAGCCGTGGGTGTCAGGCTGCTGGCAAAGGTCCAATAAATTGGTGCCAAGGACCACACGAGAAGCAATGAGATGCCGACCCAGACCAGCACGGTGATGTACCAGGGCTGCCGCATCAGCCAAGTCTCGTGTTGCGATATATCCGCAACACATAGGTGAGTGAAACCAGAAGTGACACCAGTGTGACTGTCAGCGAAAGTGCCATTCCGTAGGAAAAATGAAATTTCTTGAATGCTTCAAGATAGATCTGGAGAAGAATTGGCCGTGTCTCCACGCTGTTGCGGGTGAGCACCACTGCTTCATCGAACAAATTGAAGGCCGCCACAGTCGCATTGGTCATGGCAACCGCGATTGCGCCGCGCGTCAACGGCAAGGTGATGGTGCGGAACATGCCAAAACGCGACGCACCATCCATTCTGGCCGCCTCGTAGAGTTCGCCCGGAATGCTCTGCATGGATGCCAAAACAATGACGATGGTGAGCGGCAGCATTCGCCACACATGCACAACAGAGATGAGCAGCATGGCGCTCAAGCTGTCGTTGAACCACAAATGGTTTTCATAACCGAAGCCCAGAAACACCAGCACGCCATTCAAGAGGCCAGCACCCGGAGCATAAATCCACTGCCAGATGACACTGCTGACCACGGCTGGAAGGGCCCAGGGCAATACCACGGCAGCGAGTATCCATTGCCGACCCACCTTGACCTGGTTGATCAGCGAAGCAGCCAACACACCCAAGATGGTTTCCGCCGCCACGGCGATCAGTACAAACTTGAAGGTGTTGAGCCAGGATTGGCCCACCTCCCTGTCGCTGAACATCCGGATATAATTTGAAAGTCCGACAAATGGCGTACCCGGCCGCAGCGGATCAACCCGGTGCAAACTGTCCCACCCCGTGCTGGCGAGGGGATAGAAAACCAACCCGACCATTGTCACAACGATGGGCAGAACCAACAGAAAGCCGAGAATGGCGTCGGCAGGTTTGCCGACGCCGTAGGTGTTACGCAGTGAGCCACCGTTGGCATTCGAATTCACTGTTTCTTGGCCTCCTCAACAGCATCGGCAATCCGTTGCACTGCCTGGTCAACCGTGATCTCGCCTTTGGCCATGCTGTTGATGGACGTATTTACCGAGAGCGAGAACTGAGGATACCACGTCGGTGCGCCTTGTGGAAACAGGGCTTCAACCGTTGGGGCCTGCGCCACGAGTGCTTCACCGCTCACCAATTTGCCTTGCTGTTGCAATTCGGCAAGAGCGGAGGTGCGCGTCGGCAATACACCATTGCCGTAGTTGTGAATTTGGTATTCCTTTGACGTCATCCATTTGACAAACTCTTTTGCGGCATCCTGATTTGCCGAGGCCTTGGGAATTCCCAGGCCTTCCAGCAGGCCAAAACTCCGCGTCGTGCCGCTGACGGTCGCGACCGGAATGGCCGCCACCTGCCCTGCGACAACTGACTGGGCAGGATCGGCGTATTGGCCCAAGCGGCCGGGCTCGCCACTGATCATGATGCTGGCAAGGCCCTTGGCAAAGAGTGTTTCATTGATTTCGCTGTCCTTGAGGCCTGTCGATGCCGGATCCACCAAACCTTCCTTGAGCAACATCAACTCAAAAGCCATTGCCTTGTAGCCGGCGGAATCGGGTGCGGTGAAGGCCGGGTTCATGTCCTTGTCGAAAAGATCACCCCCGAACGCCTTGGTCAGAAGATACCAACTGGTGGAGGCCCCTTCGGTGGCCGACAATGGCAAGCCGACGGGATATTGTGAAATGCCCTTGGCCTTGATGGCTTTGGCAGCGGCAACCAGCTCATCAAGCGTCTTGGGCATGACCGTGACGCCAGCATCGGCAAAGTGCTTTGAGTTGACAAGCATCACACGAAAATCATTGGTGTAGGGAATGGCGAGAACATTGCCGTTCACCGTGAAGATGGTTGAGCCCTTGATGTCGTCCAGGGTTTCCCTGCTGATCGCATCATTGAGTGGGATGTACCACCCGGCAGCAGAAAATTGTCCGGTCCATGCCCAGTCAAACTCCGTCACATCAGCCGGAGCTGTTCCCGCCAGCAGGGCCGTTGACACCTTGATTGCAACATCGTCCCAGCTTGCAGTCTGCAAATCGAGCTTGATGCCCGTGGCCTTTTCAAAGTCGGCTGCCATGTTGGCATCTTGTGGTGAGGGAAGCAGAACACTGATGCTTTGGCCTGCAAAGGGCTTGGCATCATCTGCAAAAGCGACAAGGCTTGTGCCTGCCATCAGCAAGGCAGAAAGCAGCAGAACTGAACCAAATTTGGGTAGTGGCATGTTGTCCTCCATGTAGCGATGGCCCCGGATGATGGGGATTATTTTCCCGAGGTTAGCACCCCGTTGCTCAATCACGGGACCGGACGCTATCGCTGGAAATTCTGATTTTCTTGCCGATTTCGCTCTAACCTTTCTGTTTTTTGAGCGCTTTCCCACATTTATTTTTGGAGTACACAGGTTCATCGCCTTGACCCAGACTGGGTCGCCAAGTGATATTCCAGATCCCTGCAAAGGCTGTGTTTGAGCGAAATGACCGAAACGCCCCTGATGATGCCAGACCCCCGGTGGGTCGACAATTTCTTCGAATTTGAGGACGTTGGACAATCCCTGGAAGACCTTGAGACGCCGGTGCCGGTTGTGGACATGGACATCGCCATACAAAATCTTGTGCGCTGGCAAAGCCATTGCAACCAACTTGCCATTGCCAACAGGCCCCATGTCAAGACCCACAAGCTGGTGCCGATGGCACTGCTGCAATTGGCCATGGGTGCCAATGGCATCTGCGTGCAAAAATTGGGCGAAGCTGAGGTGATGGCTGACGCGGGCATCCGCGACATGCTGCTGACGTTCAATGTGGTGGGGCACAAAAAGCTGGAGCGACTGGCCGCGTTGCGGAAACGCACCGACATTGCCGTGGTTGCGGACAGCCAAATTGTCGTGGAAGGTTTGGCATATGCCGCCAAGGCCGCTGGCCGGGACATCGATGTTTTGGTTGAATGCGACACGGGTGCAGGTCGGAACGGGGTGCAATCACCAGGCGCTGCCGTTGCACTTGCCCAGCTGATTGATCAAACACCGGGTTTGGCCCTTGCTGGACTGATGACATATCCACCGGCCTTTGACCGCGCGGCCATCAATTCCTTTGTTGAAGAGACCAAGGGCATCATGGCCAGAAAAGGTCTTGCCTGCCACCGCGTCTCAACAGGAGGCTCACGTGACATGTGGGATACCGCTGGATTGGAGCATGTGACCGAGTACCGCGCCGGCACCTATATCTACTACGACCGCTCCCTTGTGGCCGCCGGTGCCTGCAGTTTTGCCCACTGCGCCGAGACGCTACTGGCAACGGTTGTCAGCATGCCCACATCCGAACGGGCCATCATCGATGCCGGTTCAAAGGCACTCACCAGCGACCTCTTGGGCCTGAATGGCTATGGTGTTGTGCGAGAACTTGGCATGGCGACTGTTTACAATGTGAATGAGGAGCATGGTTATCTTGATGTCTCCGCCGTGCAGCCAAAACCGCGCGTGGGCGACACGTTACGGATCACCATGAACCACGTGTGCCCGGTGAACAACCTGTTCGACAAGGTCGTATTTATGCGTGGCGGCAAGGTGCTCGGGGCGGTACGCGTCGATGCGAGGGGAAAAGTGCAATGACACCTGAGCAACGATTGGAACACATGGGCATCGCCCTGCCAATGGTGCCAATTCCGGTCGCCAACTATGTTCCGTGGCGGTTTGCAGGCTCGCTTCTCTATCTCTCGGGCCAAGGCCCCAAGCAGCCGGATGGCAGCTATAGTGTGGGCCGTCTTGGGCTGAACGCGGATGTGGCCAAAGGTTACGCAGATGCGCGCACGACGGGTCTTCAGCTTCTTGCGACCGCCAAAGCCGCCATTGGGGAGCTGTCGCGGATCGAGGCTGTGGTGAAGCTCTTGGGCATGGTCAATGCCGAGCCAGACTTTGCCGACCACCCTAAGGTGATCAACGGCTGTTCGGACCTGTTTGTTGAAGTGTTGGGAGAAGCCGGCCGGCATGCCCGTTCCGCCGTTGGCATGGGTTCACTGCCAAACCTCATGACAGTCGAAATCGAAGCGATTTTCCTGATCAAACCCTGACCCACTTCTCAACTGCGGAAGCGGCGGCGATAATCCTTTGGCGTGCAGCCAACCTGGCGCTGGAACGCATCATAGAAACGGCTGAGGGAACCGTGGCCACTTTCGAACGCCACCTCGATGATCGCCATGTCTGTGTCCGCAAGCAGTTTGAGGGCATGGTTCAAGCGGCGCTGCCTGAGATATTGGGCAATCGATTGGCCAAGGACCTTTTGAAAGGTGGCAGTTGCGTTGGTCGGATGAAGCCCGCTGACACGGGCAACATCTGATACGTTGATCGGTTTGGCAAACTCGCCATTGATGTAGTATGTCATTTGCTGCACGCGCGCAATCACACGCCTGTCCGCCACCAATGTTCCGTGACGCCTGTGTTCGTCGTCAAAATTTGCGTCTGCCGTATCAACACGGCGCTGGTCAATGGCAAGGCGGCGCACCCGCAGCCGCACCTCGTCGCGCAGAATTTCCTGCACCTGCTCCGTTGGATTGTCCCACTGCCTGGCCCAGCGTTTGACCGCCGGACAATCCGTTTCATCCAGTGACGCAGAGGTCAGCACATGCCCCGTCAGAAGATCATTGCGGAAATCGCTGGACACGACCAGGGACAAAAAATCGGCGAATGGCACATAGACGCATACGAGTTCAGTGTCACTGGCGGCGGCAATGACCTGATGTGGCACCGCAGCCCAGAAACAATAAATGGCCCCCTGGTTCAAGTTCACCTGTCTGCCATTGATCAAGTAGGTCATGCCACCCCGGGCAATGACATTGAGTTCCAAATGGTCATGCCAATGGGCCTCCGGCATCGGTTCGACCAGATGGGTCTCGGCAAGAAATTCGTCAGACTGCAGAAAGCGGCTGCCTGTCTGCCGTGGATCGAGTTGGCGCAAGGTACATTTTCCCGTCAGCGACAATGATGAAGGAACGCAGGATGCCCTCTTGGTGGAAGATAGCACAAATTCCCGGAAACTCACTCAAAAACTGGAAGCAAGCCTCGTAAATCAGCAAGAACATTCTGAATTCTACTGGCAAAACTCAATGCCATCCCTTGGCACGCACAACCGGAGCTGACGTTCAAAATGCCCAAGATTTGCCTGATCGGTGCGGGAAGCACCGTCTTTGCCCGGAACATCTTGAGTGATGTTCTCAGCAATCCGGAACTCGCGGCATGTGAAATTGCGCTCTACGATATCGATCCGGTGCGGCTCTCGACATCCGAGGTGATGACGCGCCGCATCTGCCGCGCCCTGGGAATGGATGACCGGATCGAGCTTGTCGCCACCACTGACCGCGCCATGGCGCTTCAAAGAGCCGACTTCGTCATTCTCATGATGCAAGTCGGTGGCTACAAACCGGCGACAGTGACGGATTTTGAAATCCCAAAAAAATTCGGATTGCGCCAGACGATCGCCGATACCTTGGGCATTGGCGGCATTTTCCGGGCGCTGCGCACGATCCCTGTGGTGCTTGAGATCGCCAAGGACATGCGAAAGCATTGCCCCGGCGCGCTGATGATGAACTATGTGAACCCCATGGCCATGATCAGCTGGGCCATGACCGAAGCCTGCCCGGACATCCGCTACGTTGGCCTCTGCCATTCCGTGCAGGACACATCGCAATTTCTGGCCCGCACGCTGGGTGAGGACGTTGCCGACATCGACTATCTCTGTGCCGGTCTCAACCATGTCGCCTTTTTTCTCAAATTCGAAAAGCGGACGCCGGATGGCGAACGGGTGGATCTCTATCCCCGGCTGCTGCAACTTGCCCGCAGTGGGGATTTTCCGCCCGAGGATGCCGTGCGTTTTGAAGTGATGAAACGCTTTGGTCACTTTGTGACTGAAAGTTCAATCCATTTTTCAGAATACACCCCGTGGTTCATCAAGCGTGGCCGGGAAGACCTGCTTTCGACGTTCAGGCTTCCGTTGGATGAGTACATACGGCGCTGCGAGCACCAGATTGCAGAATGGCACCAGCTTCGCCGGGAACTTGAAGATGAAAGCAAACCAATCGAGGTCTGCCGCAGCCATGAGTATGCCGCTGCCATCATCCATTCCTGCGTCACCGGGAAACCCAGCTTGATCTACGGCAATGTGCGCAACAATGGGTTGATCGAGAATCTTCCTTCCAATGCGGCAGTGGAGGTTCCATGCCACGTGGACCGCAATGGAATACAGCCCACCCGCATCGGCCGTGTGCCGGTCCAGCTTGCCGCGATCATGCGCAGCAACATCAATGTCCAGGAACTGACCGTCGCTTCCGCACTGACTGGAAACCGTGACCACATCTACCACGCCGCCGCCATGGATCCCCATACGGCCGCCGAACTGTCGCTCAACGAAATCGAGATGCTGGTGGACGCCCTCATTGTTGCCCATGGAACGTTGTTGCCAGAGTATGCACGGAATGCGGCATGACGGCGTTTGATCTCACCGGCAAAGTTGCCATTGTTACCGGCAGCCAGCGCGGAATTGGACTTGGCATCGCCACGGAATTGGCACGGGCCGGGGCGCTGGTCGTCATGTCCGGCATTGTCGATGATGCGGGTGAGCAAGCAGTCCAAAAATTGCGGCAACAAGGCTTCAATGTCTGCTTCCGCCACATGGACACGCGTGACGAAAGTGAGGTTGCAAGCGTCGTCAATGGCGCGGCCTCGCAGTTTGGCCGCATCGATATCGCGGTTGCCAATGCCGCAGTCTATCCCAACACGCCAATCGCCAGCACATCCGCGGCAGAATGGGATGAAGTCCTGGCGGTAAATCTGCGCGGCCCATTCCTGCTGGCACGCGCGTGCCTTCAGCATTTTCAGGCCCGCCGTGCAGGGCGCGTCATCTTCCTGTCTTCCATCACCGGCCCGCGCGTGTCTTCACCTGGCTATGCGCACTACGCGACAACGAAGGCCGGCATTCTCGGCTTCATGCGCACAGCGGCATTGGAATGGGCCCCCTGGGGTATCACGCTCAACGCTGTTGAACCGGGCAATGTGTTGACTGAAGGGGTGCTTGAGCACCAGCCGCAGAGTTTTGTCGAGGCGCAAAAGGCGGCGGTTCCCCTGCATCGGCTCGGCACGCCGCAAGACGTTGCCCATGCCGTGCGTTTTCTGGCATCCGACGAGGCTTCTTTCATTACCGGACAATCCATTGTGATTGATGGCGGCCAGACCCTCCCTGAGATGGCAACTGCCATCCTCCCTGGGGCATGATGCCATGGCGGGAGTTTCGGTCCTCAACCTCATAAAATCCTACGGGCCTGTCAGGGTCCTGCAAGACGTGAGTTTCGAGGCCCAGGACGGCGAATTCATTGCACTTGTCGGGCCGTCGGGTTGCGGGAAATCAACTCTGCTGCGATCCATTGCCGGCCTTGAAACTGTCGATGGTGGAACCATCACCATTGGCGGTCGTGTGGTGAACGATCTCGATCCGAAGGAACGTGACGCATCCATGGTGTTCCAAAATTACGCCCTCTATCCGCACATGACGGTGCGGCAGAACATGGCCTTCTCACTGAAACTGCGCGGCGGCGGCGCCAGTGAGATTGCGTCGCGGGTGGCCGAAGCCGCACGGATTCTCGGACTTGACGACTATCTTGACCGCTATCCGCGCCAGTTATCCGGCGGACAGCGGCAGCGCGTTGCCATGGGACGCGCAATCGTCCGCAAACCTTCGGTCTTTTTGTTCGATGAGCCCCTGTCAAATCTGGACGCTGCCTTGCGGGTCCAAATGCGCTCTGAAATCCGCAGCCTCCACAAACGGCTTGGCGTCACATCCATCTATGTAACCCACGACCAGGTTGAAGCCATGACAATGGCAGACAGGATCGTCGTCATGCAGGGTGGCAGGGTTGAGCAAGTCGGCCCGCCGCTTCGGCTCTATGACAAGCCTTGCAACACTTTCGTGGCCACCTTCATCGGGTCACCTGCAATGAACCTTGTTGCAGGCAAACTTCGCAATGGCCAATTCATCATGTCCGACGGACAAGGTATCCCCCTACCCGCCAAGATCACAGGAAATTCGGAACTCGACACACGACCGGTCAAACTTGGCATCAGGCCCGAACACATCGGCATTTCCAGCAAAGCCGTCCGGGGCAGCATATCCGCCATGGTTGAATCCTGTGAATCGACCGGCAACATGACCTACTTCAACTGCACAGTTGCCGGCGCCACGTTCAATGTGACAGCTCCATACCGACTGATCGTCGAGAGAGGAAGCCTGGTTGCGCTCACTCTTGATGCCCAGTATTTGCATTTTTTCGATGCCGATAGCGGCAAGCAGTTGATCAATGAGGTTTGAACAAAGGAATCTGGTGCTGCAAAACGTCAGTGACCCCAGGGAAGACCAGATGAATTTCCACAAGAATGCCAAACTGACACCCTTTGGTCGAGAGCGTTTGGCGCTGGCGATGCAGCGCGGACTTTCCCGCGCCCGCCCGACCGACCGATAACTCCGACAAAGCTGGCATTTGCGATTTCAAGCGTGACATCTCGGAGCGCAGGCTTGCCGATGCCTTGGAGCGTGAGCATGGTGCGATCCCTGTTGCAACGCAAACAACACGCAGGGTACCACAGGCGTGTATCGGGTGTATTGAGGTTCAATGGCAGTTGAATCGCCGTCAATACGTGTATGAATAGCCCCTGGTTTGTTAGACACTTTGTGGGTTCATTTTTTGCAGGCCTCAATCTCTACTGGTGACAGCAGGTCGTTTTTGCCGAAGACCCGACGTCGCAAGTCGTTTCAGCAAAACTTCTGGAATTGGGTGAAACGTGTGATGCCATTGGCGTGGTGGCTGCGATCCATCCCCTGGTTTCGGCAGTCGCGGATGAACTTGCGCGCCGCAACATTCCGGTGTTCGCCCTCATCTCGCAATTGGCCGCCACGGGAAGCGTGAACTACGTCGGGCTCGACAACTGGAAAGTGGGGCGCATGTTTGCCTGGGCGATTGCACATCTCTGCAAGGCCCCAGGCAAGATTGGCATCCTCGTTGGCAATCACCGCTTTCGCTGCCAGGACATGAATGAAAGCGGGTTTCGTTCATACTTTCGCGAACACGCGCCAGAATTTGTATTGCTGGAACCGCTTTCCACATTCGAAACCTGTTCCATTGCGGAAGAAATGACTGAGAAGCTGATCCGGGAACATGCAGACATGAAAGGCCTTGTTGTCATGGGTGGCGGCATTTCCGGCACTATGAACGCTTTGCGCAGCATGGGAAAATCCGACCAGATTGTCACCGTTGGCCATCAATTGATGGAGAATACCAGGCTGGGCCTGTTGGAAGGTACGCTCGCCATGGTGATCTCGAACCCGCTGGAGCGGCTGGCCGCCGAAACCATCAACGGCATGATCCGGTCCTGCAAGTCAAAACCGGATGGTGCAGGGCAAACACTCGTGCTGCCATGTGAAATCCATACGCGTGAGAATATTTGAAAGAACCCGCGCTGCCCCAAAATCCGCACAGTCGCAGGCTTAGGTCTCCTCGCCCCGCAACTGCCGCCCACTGGCCGTGGCGGATATTCAGGAGTCTTTTACATGAAGAAACTCGTACTCGCCGCCCTTTTCACGCTCGGCCTGACCACGGCCGCGTTCGCCAACCAATGCCCGGGCCTGATGGCGAAGATCGACGGCGCGCTGAAGACCGCCACCGTCGATGCCGCCACCAAGACCAAAGTCATGGAGCTCTATGACAAGGGCAAGGCCGCTCACACATCGGGCGATCATGCCACCTCGGAGAAGGATCTGAACGAGGCTCTGGCCCTGCTCGGCATGTAAGCACATCCGGCAGCAGCGAAGCCACTGGTCCGGTTTGCCCTGCGGTTTCGCGCCTGCCTCACACGTTCCCGGTTGCCCTGGCGGAGTTGGCCCTGAGTGCCAAAAAACCTGCCAGAGCGATCATTGCCATGCCGATGATGGTTGCCGGTTTTGGAACTTCGCCAAAGAACAGAAAACCGAAGGCTACGGCCCAAACCATGCCGGTGTACTCAAAGGGTGCCACGACACTCGATTGCCCGATGCGATAGGCATGGACCAGGAGAGTGGAACCGAAGGCCGCGATCACACCACAGACCGCCATCAACCCCATGTCGAAGGGTGAAGGTACAAACCAATGCCGCAACAGAAAATCAAGGCTGGGGTGCCCCGGTGGCACCACATTGAAGGCCATGACAACAACAGCAAGAACCAGCGCCAGCAGCATGTAAACGACATTGGCGTAGAAGGCCATGACGCTGGAGGGGATGTTTTCACCGTGCTTTCGGGCCAGCACCATGGCGAGCGCATAGGTTGCCGCACTGACGAGTGACAACAGGGCTGCGGGATTGAAGATGCCGATGCCAGGCTGAAGGATGACAAAGACCCCGACGAGGCCCAGCGCCACGGCACCCCAGGCTGCCGGCGCGACGCGTTCACCCAGCACAGGGCCTGACATCACAGTCACAATCAGCGGAACGGTGAAGTAAAGCGCGATTGCCTGGGCCAGCGGAAGGGCAGGAAAAGCCATAAAATAGGTGGTGTAGGCGCAGAGCAGTATGGCGCCGCGCACGACCAGCATGCGCCAATGGGGCGTATCGAGCTGGCCGATACCGCCATTCATCATCACCATGACCGTCAGAATGGGAAAGGAGACAACAGCGCGCAGCACAATGGCAAGGGTCACGGCATGCTCTCCGCTGATGCCCTTGATCACCGAATCCTGAAGCGAAAAGACAAGCGCGCCCGCCGACAGTGAGAGCATGCCAATCAGGTTGTTGCGGCTGGCTGTTGTGGACATCGAAAACCCGTGCGTGGGAGTCCGTGATAGTCTGTGGGCGCGGATTCCCGCAATGCACCACACGCTCACCAGTCTTGCTGGCATTTCACCGAATGCCCCTCGACAAGCCCAAGGTGGACGTGAATAGATTTGGGGCATGAGCATGCTCCATCCCCTCCATCCGGTCCTCAACCGCACCGGTCTTGATGCCCTGGCCATCGTTCCCGGTGCCAATTTCCTGCGCCTTTTCGGCAAGGATTTTCACCAGATGGAACGGCCCCTTGTGGTTGTTGTTCCGGTGACAGGCCGGCCTGTGGCAATTGTTCCCAACCTGGAAATGGGATCGTTCACGCCGCTTGGTTTTCCGGGAGAGATATTCGACTGGCGCGACGAGGACGGCTACATGACGGCCTTCATGGCGGCGGGTGCCGCGCTGCCGCAGCTCGGCCCCGGCGCAAAAATCGGCGTTGAAGGCCAGCGCATGCGGGTGTTCGATTTCCAGGCGCTGCAGAAAGCCCTTCCCCAGGCCACGCTGGTGGATGCGCACGCAGACATTTCATCAATCCGCCTGCACAAAACGGCAACCGAGATCGAGGCGCTGCGCGAAGCGATCAGGCGGTCGGAGGCGGCGCTGGAAGCGACGTTGCAACAGGTCAGCATTGGCATGACGGAAAAACAGCTGGAAGCCATCCTGCTGGGCGAACTGTTCAAGGCGGGCTGCGACGGGCTGGCGTTTGATCCCATCGTGGCAGCGGGCGACAATGCGGCAAAACCCCATGCCTCGGCGCGGGCCGACTATGCCATCAAGGCGGGTGACGCCTTGTTGTTCGATTTTGGCGGGCGCTACCGCCATTTCAATGCCGACATCACCCGCACCTTTTTCGTGGGCCAGGTGAGCGAGCATGATCGCGCCTTTTACGATACCGTTCTTGCCGCGAACACGCTCGGGCGCGCGTGCGCCAGGCCCGGCATCAGCGCGTCAAGTGTTGACGACATGGTGAGCAAGGTCTTGGAGAATTCACAATTCGCGTCCTTCAAGGCCCACAAGACCGGCCATGGCCTTGGCCTTGATGTGCATGAAGCGCCACAAATCATGCGCGGCAACCAGCAAGTGCTTGAACCGGGCATGGTGTTCACCATCGAGCCCGGCCTCTATCGTGCGGGCGAGGCGGGGGTGCGCATCGAAGATGATGTGGTGGTGACCGACAATGGCGTTGAATCGCTCACCACTTTTCCGCGTGAACTCAGGATCGTGGGTTAGGTTCGTTCCCCCAGATCATCGTCTCCTGGGCAGGGCGCAACCGATCCGGCACCAGCCTTTCGGCAAATCCCGCCGCAAAAGCCCAGAGGCAGAGCCTTGCATAGTGCACAGCCTCAATTGGCCCGTAGTGACTGACAAAGGTGCTGAAGGAATTGCAGCCATCGGCCGCAGTGCAGCCAAAACGCGGGAAAAACGAACCTCCTTCCAGTACGCCTGAAGCAAAGATGACAAGGCAGAACGCAGCCGCAATCGCTCCCACCAAAGGCGGCACAAAGGCATAGATCGCGCGATCCAACATCGGCGGGCGTGCCGTCAGCACACGCTGGTCGTCGGGCGCATGGGCCATGCGCAACAGGAAACTGAAAAAACCCCCAAGAGCACCCGCCACGGCCGCCACTTCGAGGGCCGCCATCCCTGTCTGAAAGGCAAGTGCCACAATTGCAGACGCCACCAGGGCTGTTGCCACCAGTGACCAGCGCAATGCCTGGGCATAGGTGTCGAGGAACTTGCGTTCAGCCACCACCGGTTTTTGCTGCGCCGCACGCCGGTTTTGCACGGTCCTGCCGGTCAAGCTGGGTGCTGCAGATTTAACGGAAGGACTTTTTGAAATGCTTGTTGCGGTTCCACTTGAAAGACTGGCCGGCGGTTTCACCGGATCATCCAAGGGAAACCGCGTCGAACGGTATTCACTTTCATCTGTTGCCATGGTTGCCTCCAATGCAGTCAGAGGCCGCCCCGGAATCAGATGTTAAGGATCATCCGGCGTTCGCGCAAATGCACCAGAGACTTTTTCTGCGCTGTGGCGTTGGTGCATCACTGTTGCACATATGCGACAGCGATATCGGCTGCCAGCCGGGCATTGTTCAAGACCAATGCAATGTTGGCCGCAAGTGAACGCCCGCCCGTGATTTCAGCAAGGCGCTGCAGCAAAAAGGGTGTCACGTCCTTTCCAGAGATTCCATTTGCCGCCGCTTCGGCGAGAGCAAGTGAAATGTTTGGTGCAATTTCGGCGGCGGGAATTTCACTCGCGGCGGGAATGGGGTTTGCAACAACAATGCCGCCTTTGAGGCCCAGTCTCCATTTGGCGTGCATCATCGCCGCAACTTCCCCGGCCGTGTCAAGCCGCATGGGCACGGCAAGTCCACTTGACCTCGAATAGAAGGCCGGAAAATCGTCAGTGCCAAAGCCAACCACCGGCACGCCATGGTTTTCCAGAATTTCAAGTGTCAGAGGCAGATCGAGAATGGCCTTTGCCCCTGCTGTCACCACCGCCACATCACTGAGCCCAAACTCATGCAGGTCGTTCGAGATGTCGAATGTCCTTTGCGCATCACGGTGAGCACCGCCAATGCCCCCCGTTGCAAAGACATGGATGCCCGCCAGTGCCGCAATGCGCATGGTGGAGGCAACAGTTGTGGCGCCCGTCGCAGCTCTTGCGACCACGTAGGGAATGTCGCGGGTCGACACCTTCGGCACGGACGACCCTGACTTTGCGAGGTGTTCAAGTTCAGCTTTCGAAAGTCCGGCGCGCAGTTCACCGGCAATGATGGCAATGGTCGCCGGTACGGCTCCCCGGCCGCGCACCACGTTCTCCACATCCTTCGCCATTTCCAGGTTCTGCGGGAACGGCATGCCATGGGCAATGATTGTGGATTCAAGGGCAACAACCGGCTTGCCGGAAACCAGCGCGTGGCGCACTTCGTCGGTAAATTTAACTCGCATGGATCATTCCAGAGTTGACGATACGGTTGCAATAACCCGGCCTGCAAGTTCCTGTCCACGGGCGGCAGCTTCCGCCAGCGGCTCGCCCCTGAGCAAGCCATGGACAAGGCCGGATACCGCTGCATCGCCTGCCCCCGTCACATCAACAATGTGCGGCGGCGGGCGGGCCTCCACATGGTGGATATCCATGCCGTCCCAGACGAATGCACCTTCAGGGCCGGCATGGACCACGACCTGTCGCAAGCCAGTGCCTTTGAGAAATTCAAATGCGTCCGCAATGTCCCGCGATCCCGTCATCTGCTCGATCTGGTCAAAATTCGGAGAGGCCAGGAACACGGCATGGGCTTTCAAGACTTCGCGAAGCTTTTGCGATTTCGGCACTGACACGGGCTCAATCAACAGCTTGTGGCCGAACTGCGCCGCCAGCGCCATCAAAGTGTCCAGTGGCAGATTGCAATCAGCAACCACAAATTTTGCCGCTTTCAACAGGGGCGTATTCTCGGCAATCGCCGCCCAGGTGAGGCCATCCACGCCGCGCATGTCATTTATTGCCGTGATGAGTTCACCGTCATGGTCGATCAGCGCGACATAGGAGCCTGTCGCAATCTTGCTCCGCTGAACCCGGGATACGTCAACGCCTGCCCCGGCAGTGGACTGAAGCACGGCATCGCCATGGGCATCGCTTCCGACAACGGAGAGCAACGCCACGTCCGCCCCAAGCCGCGCCAGATTGTGGGCGATGTTGCGCCCAACGCCGCCGGGTGCTGTCGACACCATGCCCGGATTGGAGGTGCCGAGCCGATTGGGTTCAATGGTTTTGGCCTTGATGTCGATGTTGGTGGCCCCAACGACAATGACCTCAGCCACGCTCAGAAGTCCGTCTTGACGCCGCCTTCACGCACCCTGCGGTCCACGAAGTCATCGAGTGCGGCGCGGTGGCCAGCATCCATCGGCGGCTCAACATAGGCTTCCAGCGCCTGCTTGTAGACCTGGTTGGCGCGCTTAAAGGCATCAGGGCTGCCTGCGGCCTGCCATTGCTGGTAGTTCCGCCAGTCAGAAATGATGGGCTCATAAAATGCCGTGGCGTAACGCTCGAGCGTGTGTTTTGCGCCAAAGAAATGGCCGCCCGGTCCCACTTCGCGGATGGCATCAAGGGCAAGCCCATCCGGACTTGTATCAAGCGGCTGAAGAAAGCTTTTCACCATTTGGATGAGGTCGCAATCGAGCACGAATTTTTCGAATGACGCGACAAGCCCGCCTTCCATCCAACCAGCGCCGTGCATGATGTAGTTGCCGCCGCCCATCGTGACCCCCCAGAGGGAAAAGACGCTTTCATAGGCGGCCTGGGCGTCGAGTGTATTGGCAGCGCAGGTGTTCGATGTGCGATAGGGAAGGCCATAGCGCCGCGCCATCTGGCCTCCGAGCAGTGTTGCCTTCATGTATTCGGGCGTGCCGAAAGCGGGTGCACCTGACTTCATGTCCACATTGGATGTGAAACCGCCATAGATCACGGGAGCGCCCCGCTTCACCAGTTGGCAGAAGGCGAGACCCGCAAGAGCCTCCGCATTCTGTTCGACAACCGCACCAGCGATCGTCACCGGGGCCATGGCGCCTGCCAGCGTGAAGGGTGTGACACAAACCACTTGGCCGCGTGACGACAGTTCCATCATGCCCATCAGCATGTTGTTGTCGAGCTTGAGTGGCGAATTGGTGTTGACGATGGTCATCAGCGATGGCCGGTGCAACATCTCTTCTTCACTCATGCCATGGGCGAGACGGACAATTTCAATGGCGTCCAGCACATTCTGGCGGCCCAGGGAATAGCACTTCATCGGCTTGTCGATCAGGATTGCCTTGTCGCGGAGCGCCTCCAGATGGCGGATCGAGGGATGAAGATCAATCGGCTCAACGCTGTAGCCGCTGCTGGCATCGATGCAATTGAAGTACTGGGTGAGTTTGAGAAATTTCTGGTAGTCGGCGCGGTTTCCAGACCTGCGGCCATTGTCCATGTCGTGACAACTGGGCGGACTGCCGACGGCACAGAAGGCCATGGTGTCGCCACCGATTGGAATGTTGTTGGCGGGATTGCGCCCATGGAACGTGAATTGCGACGGACAATGGCTGACCAGTTCCTCGATAAAGGCCGGATCAAAGCGTACCCGTTCGCCATCGACCTTGCAGCCTGCCTTTTTCAGCAGGTCGCGGGCTTCCGGCAGCAGGAAGTCCATGCCGATCTCGGCGAGAATCTGGAGTGACGCAATATGGATTGCTTCCACCTGGTCGTCCGACACAATCTTTGTGGGCGGAAAAGGCCGCGAGGCCACTTTCTTTGGCAGTTGCGGGATTGTGGTCCGCGCCGGTGCACGGCGGCTGTTGTCACGGCGGTTGCGGCGGCTCGTTTCAATGTTGAGGTCGGTCATGCGGCCTTGCCTGTGTCCTTGCTTGTTTCTTTGCCAGAGTCTCTGCTGGCGTCTTTGAGGGCTTCCAGCGCCGGATCGGCTGCCACCTGCTTGACCAGCCAGTCTTCAAAGCGCTTGATCTTGGGCTTGTTGCGGTGCTCGCTGTTGCAAGCCATGTACCATTGGTTGCGGTTCAGGACGCGCAATGGAAACGGCTGCACCAAACGCCCCAGTTTGATTTCTTCGGAGGCAAAGGGGCCAAAGGTCATGGCCACACCGCGGCCTTCGATGGCTGCCTCCTGGGCGAGAATGTAGCTGTCAACGGCCAGGCGGTTTGCCGTCTTGACGCCTTTAACGCCTGCCGCGTCCAGCCAAAGCTGCCAGTCTTCCTCGGCGGTATAAACGTCAATCAGCTTGTGTTTCTTGAGGTCTTCCGGCTTCCTCAAGGGAAATTCGCCGCGCAGCAAATCCGGTGAGCAGACCGGAACCAGATAGGATTTGAACAGGGGCCGGTAAAAATGCCCAAGTCCCTTGTTGCGGGCGAGAATGATGCCCACATCGACATTGCGGTCATCAAAGTCCCAATCGAAATAGGATGTGGATAGCCGCACTTTCATGTCCGGAAAGCGGCGCTCGAAATCATACAGGCGTGGAATGAGCCACTTGAGCGCCACGGTCACATAAACCTGCACGGTCAGTTCGCTGTCGGTCGTCGAAGGGCGGACAGCGCGGGTTTGGGCTTCGATCTGGTCAAAAGCTTCGCGCACGGCGGGAAAATAGAACTGGCCGCTTTGCGTCAGTTCGGCGCGGCGCGCATCGCGGCGGAAAAGCTGGATGCCCAACCGATCTTCGAGAAGCTTGACTTGATGGCTGACGGCAGACCGTGTGATGCCAAGTTCATTGGCCGCCATGCGAAAAGAACCCAATCTGGCGGCAGCCTCAAAGGCCGTCAGGGCACGCAAGGGCGGCAGATCGCGTCTGGGCAAGATGGCTCACCATTCAAATTCTTCCGTTCTGTTAGCACTATTGTTTTCAGGGTGTTAGGGGGAATTTTCCGGGCGGAAGCCGCAATAGCGTGAATTGTGCTCACCATGGGGAAGTCCAAATAGCGACTTACGAGCGGCGGTAAAACGCGGCATGATCCCGCCGTCACACGAGGAATGCCTGAGGATGAGCACAATTGAGGATCTGTCGAAGCGGCGCGGCGGCCGGGACGCCAGGCGGGCCTTGCGGTCGCAGGCCATTCCCATGGACAAGGCGGCGGTTCGCCCCGGCATGGTGGGTGGGCAATACAAGCCGCTGAAAGATTCCGATCTGCCACGCATCCATGCGGCAGCACTGGAGCTGTTGGAGAGCGTCGGTCTGGGCAGCGCCATTCCCTCCTGCATAGAGGCCATGACGGCCAAGGGCTGCTGGATGAATGAACGGGGCCGGCTGTGCATCCCCGGGGCGCTCGTTGA
>JANPDD010000015.1:0-6988 GCA_031431295.1 Hyphomicrobiales bacterium
CTCGTTGAAGACACCATTGCGAGCGCTGCCCGCAATTTCATGCTCCATGCGCGCAACCCACAGCATGACATGCACCCATCAGGCAAGCGGGTCTATTTCGGCACGGCGGGGGCAGCCGTCCATATCGTTGAGCCGGCGACGCGGGAATACCGGGACTCCCTGCTTGCCGACCTTTATGACGCGGCGCGCATCGTCGACAATTGCGAGCACATTCATTTCTTCCAGCGCCCCATAACGGCCCGGGACATGATCACGGGGCATGACCTCGATATCAACACCCTCTATGCCGCGCTGGCGGGGACCGGGAAACATGTCGGCACATCCATGGTTGATCCTGCCCATGTGGAGGAGTGCCTGCAATTGCTTCATGTTGTGGCAGGCGGCGAAGACAAGTGGCGCGAGCGGCCCTTCGTTTCACAATCAAACTGCTTCGTCGTGCCGCCGCTCAAATTTGCGGAAGACGCCTGCCGCTGTCTGGAAACGGCCGCACGCGGTGGCATGCCCGTTCTGCTGCTGTCGGCGGCACAGGCGGGTGCAACTGCGCCTGCGGCACTGGCCGGCACCATTGTACAGGCCGTGGCGGAATGCCTTGCCGGGCTCGTCTACATCAATTGCATCGTGCCTGGCGCCACGGCCATCTGGGGGCCATGGCCCTTCGTTTCGGACCTGCGCACCGGCGCCATGTCAGGCGGCTCGGGCGAACAGGCTCTCATCACATCGGGCTGCGCGCAGATGGGGCATTTCTACGATCTCACGGTCGGTTCCGCAGCGGGCATGTGTGATTCCAAACTGCCGGACATGCAAGCCGGTTACGAGAAGGGCGTGACCGCAGGAATTTCCGCCATGACGGGGATCAACCTCCTTTACGAAAGTGCGGGCATGCACGCGTCGTTGCTGGGTTTTTGCCTGGAAAGCCTGCTTATCGACAATGACATGCTGGGTTCGATCAACCGCAATGTGCGGGGCATTGAGGTGACCGACGATTCCCTTTCCGTTGCGGTCATCAGGGATGTGTGCCTCAATGGACCTGGCCACTATCTTGGCTCCGAGCAAACGCTGACATTGATGCAGAAGGACTATGTCTATCCCGCCATCGGCAACCGCATGAGTCCCAAGGAATGGATTGAGGCCGGAAAACCCGATATTGTGGAACGGGCGGCGGCAAGAAAGCGCGAAATCCTCACGTCATACTATCCCGATTACATTCCCCGCGACATCGACCACGTGATCCGCGCCAACCACGACATCAAGCTGCCACGCAGCATGATGGAACCAGGCGATCCGCGCTGGGCGACGTAAAAGGGGCAAGTCGAGGTGGAACACCCGGTCCTGACGCGCATCAATCGCGAAGGTTTCACACCTTTGGGCTGGTTTGAGCCTTCTGCCGAAGACTGCGTTCCGGGAAATGCGCGCTTTGTCATCCTGATCGGCAATGCGGGGCCGCAAATGTTTCAGCGCTTTGCCCGCGAGCGCGATCCGGCGAAGGATTCCCTTGACGCATGGACCGAGGAAACACTGCGCCCACTGGCCCGTGGTCTTGACGCGGCCATCGCGTTCCCGTTCGAGAAACCGGCACTGCCCTTCCTCACCTGGGCGCGGCGGGCGGGTGCAGGCCATGTTTCGCCACTGGGCCTCAACATTCACCCGCAGTATGGGCTTTGGCATGCCTACCGCGCCGCCCTGTTGTTTCCGGTGGCCTTTGACCTGCCAAGGAACCCGGCCGGACCAAGCCCCTGCGAGAGCTGCCCCGACAAACCCTGCCTTTCTGCCTGTCCGGTCTTGGCCTTCGACGGGAAATCCTATGACCTCACGGCGTGCGGGCAGCATTTATTGTCCGATGCGGGCGCGCCTTGCATGGATGGCGGCTGCAAGGCCCGGCTTGGCTGTCCGGTCGGACGGGCTTTCACCTATCATCCCGAACAGATAAGGTTTCACATGCGGGCCTTTCAAGCTGCGCGGCGCAGTGCTTTGCAAGGGGAGCAACAAAATTGAGAACCGGGTCCTGCCTCTGCGGAGGTGTTTCATTTGAACTTCGCGGCGACCTTGATGAAGTTGTGGCCTGCCATTGCAGTCAGTGCCGCAAACAAACGGGAAACTACTGGGCCTCGACCCACACCAGCGATGCGGACCTGCACTTCACACGCAAGGAAACATTGTCCTGGTATCGCTCAAGTGCCAAGGCCCAGCGCGGCTTCTGTTCCGCCTGTGGCTCAACATTGTTCTGGAAGACCGACAACAGCGATCAAACATCAGTCTGTGTCGGCACGATCGACGGCCAGTCTGGCCTGAAATTGGCTGGCCACATTTTTGTGGACGATGCCGGCGACTACTACGAGATTGCCGGCGGCAGTTACCGCAAGGGCGCTTGACTGTCTTGGGTCAGGCCCTCTTTGCCATTTCGCTTTCAAGTTCCCCATAGCCAGTATGGCGATGTTCGAAGGCAAGGCCGAGCTTTACCGCTGCCGCTTGCGCATTCTCCACCAGTTTTGGATCATCGACTTGTGAGAGATAGACAATCTTCGTGTAGTTGCCGAAATACAGGGGCATGAGTTCGGGGTGGCGATCGAGACCCAAGCCCTGCCAGATGAGCCTTTCAAAATGCCGGGCGAGATAGTCCGTCAGATAGAATGCCGTGATCTCATCCTCTGACTCGGACTTTGCCGCAAAAGCCGCGTTGCCGCTGAAGAAGGCGTAGCAGTGGGGGCCACCGATGCGCTCCACCTGTTCCTCCGCCAGCATCGCATCCAGAAGACCACCGGTTCCGCAGTCACCATAGAGCACGAAAATCGATTTGTAGTGTTGTCGGTTTGCCCTGATCTTTTCGCGCAGGGCCGGAACAATGAACTGCGGTGTGTTGTGCCATTTGGCAGGCAGGCATTGAATGTCAAAAGCCTGCCAATGATTGCGCTCCACCAAATCAACAATTTCGCGTGCCAACGCACCGCAGGCCAACAGCAATACGCTGGCCGCGCTGTGGCGCAGTTCAAAGCCGTCCGAGGGCAAGAGATCAGGAACTGGGGACGTGTGCATACGGGCGATTTCCAAGAGCGGATGGTGTTTAGCCCATTCACGGGTCTTTGTGCATCAGGAATGCGGCGAGGCTACCCCCAATTGCGCGGGGCTTCCGTTTTACGTCGACTTAACCACTGGGAGACATGCACCTGCCGGGGCAGGCCATTGCTTCAAATGTTAATCTTGCCATTCAGTCCGCTTTAAGGGCCGCCCTATTACTTTTGGCCATGTCCAAGGTGTGCACGGCATCCGCTGTCACTTCATTGGATGGTGCAGTATCCAACAGTTGGAGTTTCAACATGAAGAAGTTTTTCAAAGACGAGTCCGGCGCGACCGCCATCGAATATGGCCTGATCGCCGCTGCCATGGGCCTTGCCCTGGTTGGTGTGATGCCAACCCTTGGCGGCGCTGTGACGTCGTCTTTCTCGTCCCTCGCCGGCCACATTTCGACCGGCTTGTAACCGGACCGGTGCGGACAACAACGTCCGCGTTCAAAGTTCCAGAAAAGCGTCCTTCGGGGCGCTTTTTTGTTGATGCCTGCGATTAAGTCAATTTCCGAATTTTTTACCATGATCGCAATGCTTGCCGGAATTTCATGAACTGCATTTAATGTGCTGGATCATTTTCAGACCTCGTTAAAACGTCCGGTCTAGGTTGGCACCATATTCACGATGCAAACGGCACACCGCCCCAGCACCCGTGGATAGGTGCAGTAAGCAACAGTTGGAGTTTCAACATGAAGAAGTTTTTCAAAGACGAGTCCGGCGCGACCGCAATCGAGTATGGCCTGATCGCCGCTGCCATGGGCCTTGCTCTGGTTGGCGTGATGCCGACCCTTGGTGGCGCCGTGACAGCGTCGTTCTCGTCCCTCGCCGGCCACATTTCGACCGGCCTGTAATCGGACCCGTGCGGACGGCATGTCCGCGCCAGCATTCAATTGGCAAGCGCTCCCTTCGGTGGGGGCGCTTTTCGGCTTTTTGGAAGCTGGCGGCGACTGCCATTTACCATTGCAGCGGCTCGCAGGGGAAAACCACCATGCGGGTACAATCTTAGCATCCCGCTTCAGTCCAGCTTAAGCAGGGAAACCTAGCCTTGCTTCAACCCAATCCGGAGAGACAAATGAGGAAATTCCTCCCAGATGACAGTGGCGCCACCGCCATCGAATACGCGCTGATCGCCGCAGCCATGGGGCTGGCGCTTGTTGCCGTCATGCCGACGCTGGCGGCCGCCATGCTGGGTGTCTTTACCTCGCTCGCGGGTCACATCTCCAGCGGCACCTGATTCCAGACTGGTTCTTATGCCAGTTGATTGTGCTTGCGGGCCATGAAGCTCTTGGCTGTCTCAACCGCCACGGCGGCATCACGGCAATAGGCGTCAGCGCCAATTGCCTTGGCGAACTCCTCGTTCAGGGGCGCGCCGCCCACCAGCACCGTGTACTCGTCGCGGATACCCCTTTCCTTCATCGTATCGATCACGACTTTCATGTAGGGCATGGTCGTTGTCAGCAGCGCCGACATTCCGAGAATGTCGGGCTTGTGTTCCTCGATGGCGCTCAGGTATTTTTCAACCGGATTGTTGATGCCGAGGTCGATCACCTCAAAGCCCGCCCCTTCCATCATCATGCCCACCAGGTTCTTGCCGATGTCGTGGATGTCGCCCTTGACCGTGCCGATCACCATCTTGCCAAGGCGCGGTGCGCCTGTGGCGATCAGCAGGGGCCGCAGAATGAACATGCCGGCCTTCATTGAGTTTGCGGCGAGCAGCACTTCCGGCACAAAAAGGATGCCATCACGAAAGTCGATGCCGACGATCCGCATGCCTTCAACCAGTGCCAGCGTCAGAACCTTGTAGGGTGCCCAGCCGCGGCCCAGGAGAATGTGGACGGCGGTCTCAACCTCTTCCTTCAGGCCGTCATAGAGGTCATCATGAACCTGCTGGGTCAATTCCTCGTCGTTGAGGGAATTCAGGTCAAGGTCACCAGCATCGCTCATGTTGTGCATCCGCCCATGGGGGCGCTCCAGATGGAAGACTACTGCCAAACTAGCCGTTTGCGGGCGAATTCCGCACCCACGGCACGACCACCGAATGCCGGAAAGCGACTGGGCAGACAAGTCTTATCAATTCACCAGTTGTTCGCTATTCAGGCAGGGGCAGACACGTCCGAGTATCCCCAGAGGAGCGCATGGCAACCAAGATCGCAATTGTCGGTATCGGCAAGATCGCCCGGGACCAGCATATTCCCTGCATCTCAAAGAACCGGCACTTCAAGCTGGTGGCGGGGGTCAGCCGCAACGCCTCGCTCGATAATGTGCCGTGCTTTGAATCGCTTGCGGCGCTGCGCTCAAGCAAAATCGCAATCGATGCCGTGGCGCTGTGCACGCCGCCTGCAGTGCGCCTGGCAATGGCAAGAGAGGCGCTGGACTATGGCTGGCACCTGCTGATCGAGAAGCCGCCAACGCCAACGGTGGGCGAGCTGCTGGCGATGGCGGATCACGCCAAAAAGAGAAAGCGTGTGCTCTATGCCACGTGGCATTCACGCTACAACAAGTCGGTGGATGAGGCGAAGACGCGGCTCAAGGGCAAGCATGTGGATTACCTCCGCGTCACCTGGAAGGAAGATGTGAACCGCTGGCATCCGGGCCAGCAATGGATCTGGGAGCCGGGCGGCTTCGGCGTGTTGGATCCGGGCATCAATGCACTGTCGATTGTCACGAAGATCCTGCCCGAACAAATCTTTGTGAAAGCGGCAACAATAGAAGTGCCTTCAAATGCCGCAACACCGATTGCGGCTGCCATCCGCTTCAAGCGCGGCGATGGGGCGGCGGCAGACCTCTCGGCGGTGTTTGATTGGCGGCAGGAGGGAGAGCAGACGTGGGAGATCGAAGTCGGAACCAAGGACGGCCTGCGGCTTCACCTGAAAAATGGCGGCTCGGTGCTGGTGGTCAATGGTAAAACTGTGCGCGAAGCGGTTCTCCAGGAATACGAGCACATTTACGCCAAGTTTGCGCGGCTCCTGAAAGCAAAAAAGTCAGATGTGGATCCCTCTCCGCTGCAACTGGTGTCCGATTGCTTCATGCTGGGCAGGCCAGTGGTGGTGGAAGCCTTCAGGTGGGCGTGAACCGGCGAATTGCGGCTACCAGCGCCAACTGAGCGACACATCACCCGCAAAGGCCTGTTCGCCTTCGCTTTTGAAGCTGTCGCGGTAGCTGGCATTGAGGCCCAAGCCGAAACCAGTACTGACTGGCGTATGGCTCAGGTTGCCAGCAACCATCCAAGAGGTTGTGTCAAAGCCGCCATAACCGAGGCTCGTGCCATTGATGACGGTGTCGCCGCCATCCATGAACTGGTCAAGCACACTTGCCGTCAAGCCAGTCTGGGTGCGGTGTGTGCCGTCGGCGCTGGTGCTTGCATAGCCAAGGCCAAGGCCTGCGCGGCCCACCAGGCTGTTGTTGTCGTCAAAGGCGTAGGTGGTGCCGCCCGTGTCGGTGAAGCTGTCAATATTCTGGCGCTGATAAACGGCCTGCAGTTGCGGCGTCAGAACCATGCCGTTGCCGAGGTCCACGTGCATGCCCGCTTCAACGGAGCTTGCCAGTGTCAGGGCATCCGTGCTGCCGGTGTCGCCACCTGCAGTTGCCACATCAACATCCTGCCACTGGGCCATGCTGAGGCTGTCGAAGTAGAGACCCGAAGCGAAAAGCCAGGTGGAGGAATAGCCAAGGCCAAAGCCTTCATTGTCGACTGAGCCAATGGCCCCAAATGTATCTGAAACGTCGGCGCTGCTGGTGGAATATTGGCCGAAGAGAGAGCCCACCCACTTTTTGTCACCGCCATCATGCAGAACGCCGCTCAAGCCGCCCTGGGCGAACCATTGATCCTTGTCGTAGCTGGCGTCCGTTGCAATGAAGAGGTTTTCGACTTCACCTTCACCCTCCGCCATTGATCCGCCAAGGCGCATCCACAGGCCGCCGGTGCCGCC
>JANPDD010000016.1:0-10337 GCA_031431295.1 Hyphomicrobiales bacterium
ACGCCATCCTCGCTGCAGCAGGCTACAACTTCCGCCTCCTACTCAACTGGCTGAGGGATTTATTGTACCTATTACTGGCCCTGATTCTTACGCAGCAAAAACTTCAAGCCGCGTGAAAGTGGGGTTCTTCACGGGCGACGAGATAGGAACGGCCCAACAAACGCAATGAAACACGGGACGGAACAATCACTGACACTGTAAACACCCTTTACGCAACGCACCCCAGCGCCATGATCTGGGACGAACATGGTTAACAGCTGGTTAACGTCCTGTTGCGGGATGGGACAGCGGGCGAGGGTCAGGCCGTGGCGCGACCGTAGTAGAGGTTCACCACATGCACGGCTTCTGCGAAAAACAACCAGCGCTCCACCACCGCAGCAGCAAGCGCCAGGCCCGCGAGCGGCAGTGAAAACCAGGGCGACAGAAATACAGCAAAGACCCCCATTGCGCAGGCCACTGCGAGGACCGCGTAGACAGTCCAGCGCAAGGATTCGGCATGGCGGCGGGCCACAGCAAAGCCCATTTCTTTCTGGATGAAATTGACATTGGTGTGCGGCACTTCCCATTGCCGCACGTTTTCGCCGAGGCCCGTGGCCTGGCCAATGCTAAATTGCGGTTTTGCGCCATCAATGGAGCGCCAGTAGAAAAACTTCAAGGCAGCAGCGGCTGCCAGTGCCAGCACCGCAAGCACAACCTGAAACACCTGGAAGCGGCCATAAAAAGTGGCACAAAGTGCCAGCAGGCTCGCTCCCGTGGCCAGCGCAAACACCAGATAGACGGGAACCGTGAGGGCGTGGTGCCATTGCGGAATTGTTTTCAGCGACGCGTAGATCATTCCCGTGCAGATGACGGTGATCACACACATGACCGCGGTCAGCACACCCAAGGGTGCGATGAGTGATGGCGCTGCAAAAAGACCAGACCAAACGAGCGCAAAAAGCAAGGCGACCGGATAGGTTGCGACAGCCGCCACCCCTTCGCGCGACAGCCAGGAACTGCGCCATTGCGAAAAGGCCCGCCATGCGCGTTCCGGATGACCGAGGTGAAATGTCGATGACAGCAGCCCGACGGTGATGAGCGCCCATGCCACACCTGTGCCAAGCAGCGCGAATGCGACCGATGTGGCTTGCCCGTGTTGCCAGCCGGCAAGACCAAGCAAGGCGAGAAGGCCATAGCCTGCACCCGAGGCTGTGGTGAAGAGGATGACGGAATAGGCAGGGTTCACGACTAACCTTCCAACCTGTCTGCGGCATCGACGGGATTGGCCTGTGCCGTTGCCTTTGACGTCGTCAGCATGCGGTCGGCCCAGGCGAACAGCTTTTCCATGGCTGAACCATCGGATTGAGGCAGAGGCTCGACGTGGGCCTGCGGCATGTCACGCCGGGCCCGGGGCGGCAGGTATTTATTGGTCGGCTTGTAACCCATTTCGGGCAGCAGGTCGTAGCCACCGCGCTCCTCGACCAGTTGCGATACGGCGGAATTGGCATCACCCAGATCACCAAAACTGCGCGCCCCCGTGGGGCAGGCTTTCACGCAGGCAGGAACGCGGTCTTCCGGCTCAAAATTCTCGTTGTAGATGCGATCCACGCACAGCGTGCATTTTTTCATGACACCTGTGGGATAGTCATACTCTCGCGCACCATAGGGGCAGGCCCAGGAACAGAGCTTGCAACCAATGCAAGTCTCGGGATTGACCAGCACGATGCCATCTTCGGCGCGCTTGTAGGAGGCACCCGTGGGACAGACCGTGACACAGGCCGGGGTTTCGCAGTGCAGGCACGAGCGCGGGAAATGAACGATGCGCGTGTCATCCCTGCCCTCCTCTTTCACCTCGTAACCATGGACTCGGTTGAGCCATGTGCCCATGGGCTCGGCGCTGCGTGGTTTTGAATCGGTGAGCGGGGCTGATATGCCTTGCGCGTTCCACTCCTTGCACGACGTTGCGCAGGCCTGGCAGCCGACACAGATGTCGAGGTCGATGACGAGACCAAGTTTCTTTTGTGTTGTGGCGGGGAGCGAGGTCATGGTGCGGCTACCCCTCCGGCCTTCGGCCACCTCCCCCAGCAAAGCTGGGAGGAGGGTAAAACGCTCTGCTCCCCCAACTTGTTGGGGGAGCTGTCCGAAGGACTGAGGGGGTTTGCGAGGTCCGTCTCATTTCGCCCTCCGCAAAGATTTCAACTCCGCAAACTGCGGGGCGCTCTCCGCACCTTGATCCGCGGCTTTTTCCACCCGTACGCGCAAGTCATACCAGGCGGCCTGGCCGGTGACGGGATCACTGTTTGAATAGCGGAAACCGCCTTCACGTTCCGGAAGAAGATCACTGATCAAGTGATTGAGCAGGAATCCTTTTTTGGCTTCCGGCACGTTGCTGTCCAGGGCCCAGGAACCGGAGCGCTTGCCGATGGCATTCCAGGTCCAGACTGTATCTTCATTCTGCCCATCCATCAGTTTGGCCTGGGCCTTGATTGCCCCATGGTGCGAGGTGACTGTGACCCAATCGCCATCGGCAATGCCGAGCTTCGCGGCGCGGAATTTGTGCATGTAGAGCCAGTTGCGCCCCAGGATCTGGCGGAGCCAGTCATTCTGCGAACCCCAGGAATGGTACATGGCCATGGGGCGCTGGGTGATGGCGTGCATGGGAAAATCCGCGCCACTGACCTGTGCTTCTTCAAAAGGCGCATACCAAAATGGCAGCGGGTCAAAATACGTCTCCACGCGTTGGCGGTGTTCAGGTGGCGGCACGACAGCCCCATATCCCCTCGCCGCCAACCGGAATTTCTGCAGCGGTTCGGAGTAGAGTTGGTGGATGATGGGTTCGGGCCGGGCGAGGAAACCCATGAAGGTCGCCCAATCAAGATAGTCCCAGTTCACGTGGCGATAGTATTTGGCGCGGTCGGGAATTTCCTGGAACCAGTAACAGCCATTGTCGATGTATTGCTGCAACTGATTGGCATTGACAGGCCCGCGCCCTGACATGCGCCCGTCTGGCCCGCGGAAACCGGCAAGCGGTCCCAAGCCGGGCGCGCGTTCATGGTTGACGATATAATCCGGATAGCCGCCAGGATAACGCGGCGTGCCATCCTGTTTGGTCAGTGCTGGCAATCCGAGACGATGGCCCAAGTCGATCAGCACATCCTGGAAGGGGCGCACATCGCGATCAGGCTTGACCACCGGCTGGCGGATGGAATCCGCCGGGCCGTCTGCTTCCGATATCGGCCGGTCGAGCATGGAGATGCAGTCCCAGCGTTCCAGATAGGTCGTGTCAGGCAAGATGAGATCGGCGTAGTGCACCATTTCCGAGGCGTAGGCGTCGGAATAGATGATCTTCGGAATCACATATTCACCATCGGCACGCTTGGCGGTGAGGGCGGCAAGCGTGTCGGGCACATTCATGGCGGAGTTCCAGCTCATGTTGGCCATGTACATGAACAGCACGTCCACCGGATATGGATCACCCTTTGCCGCATTGTTGATGACCATATGCATGAGGCCGTGGGCGGCGAGCGGTGCTTCCCATGAATAGGCATGGTCAATGCGCTGGGGCTGGCCTTGTTCATCGACCAGCAGATCGTCAGGTGAGGTGACAAAGCCCAGCGGCGGGCCGGGCAGCGGCGTATTGGGTTTCACCTGCCCCACCTTGCCCGCAGGCTTGACACCCGGGGGAATGGGCTTGGGGAAGGGCGGCTTGTAGCGCGTGCCGCCCGGGCAATCGATGGTACCCAGGATGATTTGCAGAACGTGAAGGATGCGGCAGGTGTGGAAGCCGTTGGAGTGGGCCGATATGCCGCGCATGGCGTGCATGGCCACGGGTCTGCCCCTCGTTGTTGCGTATTGCCGACCGAGATAATCCGTCCACGGAATATCAAGTTCCAATTCCTCGTTGAAAGCGGTGTGGGCAAGCTCAGCGGCGATGCGACGGATGGTGGCGGCAGGAACCCCGCATGTGGCGCTCACTGTTTCGGGCGCATACTCATCGGAAAGGAAGCGTTCAGCCAGCAACGTAAAGGACGTCACGACCTTCTTGCCGTCAGCAAGCGTGAAACGGCCAAGAAGTGGGGGATTGATGCCGTAGGTTCCGGCAACCTTGGTGGAATGGGTCTGCGGGTCAAAGACCAGCGGTGTGCCAGCCGGGTTGCGAGCAACCAGGCCATCATCGGCGGATCCCGGATTCTCGATGATCAGCCACGGCGCGTTGGTGAAGCGGGAAAGGTATTCGCCGTCAATCTTCTGGGCGGCGAGCAGCACGTGGATGAGGGCGCCAACAAACAACCCGTCAGTGCCAGGACGGATGCCGACCCATTCATCAGCGATGGCGGAATAACCGGTCTTGACCGGATTGACAGATACAATTTTGACTCCGCGCTTTTTCAGCTTGCCCAAACCCGCCTTGAGCGGATTGGAGGCGTGGTCTTCGGCAACGCCAAAGAGCAGAAAATATTTTGTGTGCTTCCAGTCGGGCTCGCCGAATTCCCAGAATGAGCCGCCATAGGTGTAGAGCCCGGCGGCGGCCATGTTGACAGAGCAAAAGCCACCATGGGCGGCATAATTCGGCGTGCCGAACTGCGAGGCCCACCAGCCCGTGAGGCCCTGCGATTGATCGCGGCCGGTGAAGAAGGCCAGCTTGCGGGGGTCCGTGTTGCGCACCTCGGAAAGCCACAGCGTCGCGGTGCGCAGCGCCTCCTCCCACTCAACTTCACGGAACTCCCCCTTGCCGCGCTCGCCGACGCGCATGAGCGGCTTGGTGAGCCGCGCCGGCGAATAGTGCTGCATGATTCCGGAGGCACCCTTGCCGCAGATGATGCCCTTGTTCACCGGATGGTCGGCATTGCCTTCGATGTATTTGACCGTGCCGTCCTTCAAATAGACTTTGATGCCACAGCGGCAGGCGCACATGTAGCACGTGGTGGTCTTGATTTCGTCCCAGGTCTTGATCTGGGTATCAACATGGGGCTGGGACATGACACTCCGGGAAGCGGCCAGCTTACATGCGCGCGGGATTCGCGCATCAGCCAAAAACCCTGCGAGTAGCTTTAGGAGCCAAGTTGGTACTATGATAGTGCCAGAGTGATCCAACAACGGAAACCACGGCCTTGCGAGACTGGCTCATCCATCTGAAACGAAATGAGTTTTCAAGCCTGCAGGCGCAGATTCGCGAGGCCTTGGTGTCTGCCATCCTCGACAGAAATCTGGACCAATCGGAGCCCATCCCCTCAACCCGTAAAATGGCGAAATCTCTCGGTGTGTCACGCAACACGGTTGTTCTCGCCTATCAGGGATTGCAGGATGATGGCTATCTTGTCGCGCGCGAGCGCTCTGGATATTTCGTTGCCGACAAGGCCCTGGAAGACATGGCCACAATTGCCCGGCCCCTCAAGCCAAAGTCCGCGCGGCATGCGGCAACAGATGTCACGCGCCAGTTCAAGACCAGGCCATCGCTTCAGGAGAATACTTCAAAGCCGCTGAATTGGCAGGACTTTCCCTATCCCTTCATTTACGGGCAAGTGGACCATACGCTTTTTCCCCTGGCGGAGTGGCGGGAATGCACGCGCCAAGCGCTCGGGAAAAAATGGTTGGGTTCGTGGACCAACGACAGTTGGGAGAACGATGACCCCTTGCTGGTGGAACAGATTCGCCGCCGCATCCTTCCGCGCCGCGGCATCATGGCGAGTGATGATGAAATCCTCGTCACGCTGGGCGCACAGAACGCACTCTACCTGCTGTCCACCCTGCTCATCGACCGCACAAGCAAAGTGGGCATCGAAGATCCGGGCTTCACCGATGCGCGCAATATGTTCCGCCTCAAGACGGACCAGGTGAGGCTGCTGCCGATTGACGACAAGGGGCTGGTGGTGAGTCCGGCGCTGGACGATCTTGATCTTGTCTTCACCACACCCAGCCATCAGTTTCCGACCACCGCCACGATGCCGCTGGACAGGCGCATCGCGCTTCTCAAAAAAGCCCATGAGCAGGACTTCCTGGTGATCGAAGACGACTATGAATTCGAGACGAACTACGTGAATGAGCCGTGTCCCGCCCTCAAGTCGCTCGACGACGATGGCCGCGTCATCTATGTGGGTTCGCTTTCCAAGACACTTTTTCCGGGCCTGCGGCTGGGTTTCATGGTCGGGCCCCGAAAACTCATTGTCGAAGCCAGGGCGCTGCGGCGCTTGATGGTGCGCCACGCCCCCAGCAACAACCAGCGGGCGGCGGCGCTCTTCCTGTCGCTCGGCCACCACGACACACTGATCAGGCGTTTGCACAAGGCTTACCGGGCACGCTGGGAAATCATGGGCAAGGCCTTGGCCGACCATCTGCCCCTGTCGTCCAGCAACCCGTCCTTTGGCGGCACCTCCTATTGGGTCAGGGGGCCTGGCAAGCTCGACAGCGATGTCCTGCAAAAGGCCGCCATGGCGAAAGGCATTTTCATCGAGCCGGGGCGCATAGCCTTTGGCGGGCCAAAGCCGCCGACGCAATATTTCAGGCTGGCTTTTTCCTCCATCGACGAAAAACGCATTGAACCCGGCATCAAACTGCTGGCTGAAACAATCCACACGTTGGGTTAGGTCATGCAAGCTTCCCCCAACCAGGACCGGCAGCGGGCCATCCTCTTTGTCGTCGCAGCAGTTGGATTGGCGACCTGCCAGGATGCAGTGGTGAAGGGCGTCAGTGGATCTTTGCCCGTCCATGAAGCCGTTATTTTCCGCTCGTTGGCGGCCATGCCCATGGTGTTGGCGTGGCTCTTGTGGAAGGGGGCCGTGTTTGGGGTTTTTCCGCCGCGCCTGCTGGCGCTGGTGCTGTTGCGCTCGTTCATTCTGGGCACGGCCTATTTCGCCTTTGTGCTGTCCATCGCGACGCTGCCTCTGGCAACGTCCGTCTCGATCTATTTCACCATGCCTTTCTTTGTCGCCGCACTCGCGGGCTGGAGCCTGGGTGAGCGCGTCCCGCCGCATCGATGGATTGCGATGGTCGTTGGCTTTGCCGGCGTGCTGCTCATGGTGCGGCCCGGGAGCGAGACGTTTGAACCGGCAGCGTTGCTCGCACTGTATTCTGCTTTGGCCTACGCCCTTGGCCAGTTGCTTGGCCGACACCTGTCCCAGCGGATCGAACCCGCGGTGATCGTCACCTGGCAGAACCTCACTTATCTCGCCATGGCAGTCCTGATCGGATTGGTGACACCGCTCTTTGCGAACTATCAGGGGCAAGACCCCACGCTTTCCTTTTTGTTGCGGCCCTGGGTCTGGCCCTCGCTGCAGGAGTTGCTGCTGCTCATCCTGATTGGCATCGTCAGCACCTTTGCCGCAAGTGCCTTCATCATGGCCTATCGCCACGCCGAAGCCAATTTCGTGGCGCCATTCGAGTATACGGCGTTGCTGTGGGCCGTCGTACTGGGCCTCGTTTTTTTCGGCGACTTTCCTGATCTCTACACATGGCTGGGTGCGGCTGTGGTCGTGGGTGCCGGAATCTGGATGGTGCTGCGTGACAAGCGCCAGATTGCCTCCTGAGTGTGGCATGAACGTCACAGGTTTGTGGCCGTGCCGCGTTGCGGTCGGAAGACACCTCGGCTAAGAATTGGGTTTGCGTGACGTGCGTTGGAGACAGACAATGAAGACCATCTTGCTGACGGGGGCTGCGGCGTTTTTGATGTCCGGCCTTGGCGCGCAGATCGTGTGCGCGGCCGACGTTGCCGCGCCGGAAGACAGCGGCATCCGGTTTCTGGTCGAGTCCCAAAGCAGTTATGTCTTTTTGGGCGGCAACGCCCTGGGGTCGACGGATGATGCTTACGCCACTTCGGCGGGCGTAGCGCGGGGCAACATCGATTTTGGCAATGCCTTCAATCTGCAGGCCGACATTTTTGGTGAGTACGCTTGGTCCGACAATTCAGATTCGGACAATTACGAGTCGTCCTTTGGCGGGGGGCTGCACGCCTATCTGCGCAATGACATGGGTGCCATAGGCATTTATGGCGCACTGGGTGATGTGGCGTTTGAAGACCAGCCCGGCGGCCCCACCTACACAGTTGGCGTTGAGGCACAGTGGTATGGAGAAAATTCCATGCTTGGAGCGCAAGTCGGTTTTCTTGACAGTGACTTCGATGATGACCCGGACCTGATCAGGGATGCGTTCTATGTCCGTGGTGTGGCGCGCTACTATTTTGCCGAAAGTACGCTGGTGCAGGCGGAAGCCTCCTACCTCGACGGCGAGATGGACGACCCCACCAATGAAGTCAGCATTGTTTCCGTGGGCGCGCGTCTGCAGCATGAACTGGATTTCTTCCCCGGCGGTTTCAACTGGCCCGGCAAGGTTTACATCGCCTATCGCGGCGACTTTGCCGATCAGCCGGAAGATGACGACAAGCTGGAAAGCCACACCATTCTGTTCGGCACCACGTTCACCTTCGGCCATAGCCTGCTGGACAATGAGCGCCATGGTGCCGCCATGGATCTTCCCGCTTTCACGCGCTGGCAGGGCATGGCCGCTGGCCCGCTCGAATAGGAACTTCACTCCACCGGCAACACACTTCCCGATTTAACGGCCCGCAGCGCCAGCGATGATTGGATGCGCTGCAGGCCAGGCAAACGCGCCAGCCTTGTGCGGTGGATGCGTTCGTAGTCCTCGGCGTCCTTCGCCACAATGCGCAGCAGATAGTCAAACTGGCCGCTCATCAAATGGCACTCCAGGATCTCCGGCACGCGTTGCACGGCCTTCTCGAATTTCTCGAGGGCTTCTTCAGTTTGCGAGGCGAGAGAGACCTCCACGAAAAACTCGTTGGCGAGGCCCAGCAGCTTGCGATTGAGCGTTGCGCCATAGCCGGTGATCAGTCCATGCTCCTCCATCGCCTTGATGCGCCGATGACAGGTTGACGGTGAAAGCCCCGCCTTTTCGGCAATGTCTGTCAGGGGTTGCTGGCAGGCGTTCTGCAACAGGCGCAGGATGATTTTGTCTGATCTGTCGATTTCTGCAATTTTCATTGCATCATTGTGCAGTATTTTGCAATTTTATGCCACCCCTGCCCGAATGGACCAGCACATTTGCAACGATCTTGCAGGCGTTCCCGCTTATCCTCGCTGGCTTGTGGAGGAACAGAAAATGCTCATCGGTGTGCCAAAGGAAATCAAGAACCATGAATACCGCGTCGGCATGACGCCCATATCCGTGCGCGAAGCCGTGCGCCACGGCCACAGCGTACTGGTGCAAAGCGAGGCAGGAGCCGGGATTGGTGCCGCAAACGCGGACTATGAAAAGGCAGGCGGGACAATCATCGCTTCTGTGGAGGAAATCTTTGCCAAGGCGGAGATGATCGTGAAGGTGAAGGAACCGCAGGCCGGTGAGCGCAAGATGCTGCGCGAGGGGCAAATCCTCTACACCTATCTGCATCTGGCACCCGACCCGGAGCAAACGAAGGATCTCGTTGCTTCCGGTGCCATCTGCATCGCCTATGAAACCGTCACGTCCGCTCGTGGCGGCTTGCCGCTCTTGGCACCCATGTCCCAGGTTGCGGGCCGCATGTCGGTGCAGTCAGGCGCCCACGCGCTGGAAAAGGCGCAAGGGGGGCGGGGCGTGTTGCTGGGCGGTGTTCCTGGTGTGGCACCCGGCAAGGTCGTCATTCTGGGTGGCGGCGTGGTGGGTACCAATGCGGCCGCCATGGCGCTCGGACTTGGCGCCGACGTCACCATTCTTGAAAAATCAACCGACCGCATGGAAGAACTCGTGGCGCGCTTCGGCACGAACCTCAAGACACTCTACTCCACCGTCGGTGCCGTCGAGGACGAATGCGCCGAGGCTGATCTCGTCATCGGTGGTGTTCTCATTCCGGGGGCCGCCGCACCCAAGCTCGTCACCCGCAAGATGCTGTCCGGTTGGAAGCGCGGTGCTGTGCTTGTGGACGTCGCAATCGACCAGGGCGGGTGTGCCGAAACCTCAAAGGCCACAACCCACGCCAATCCCACCTATGAAGTTGACGGCGTTATCCACTATTGCGTTGCCAACATGCCAGGCGGCGTGGCCCGCACCTCAACCTATGCGCTCAACAATGTAACCCTGCCCTTTGGTCTGGCGATTGCCAGCAAGGGTTGGAAGCAGGCCCTGAAAGATGATGCGCATCTGCGCAACGGTCTCAATGTGGCGGGTGGCAAGGTCACCTACAAGGCCGTCGCCGATGACCTGGGCTACGACTATGTGATGGCTGAAAAGCTTTTGGCTTAGAGCATCGGGCGATCAAATCGAAACGATTTGAGAGAGGAAAGATGCTCCAAGTTATTGAATTTGCGCGCAATGCTTATGGTCAGTTGATTCCAACTGACCGCACGGCGCGCTAGAATTCACCGGTAATCGACCGC
>JANPDD010000017.1:0-4103 GCA_031431295.1 Hyphomicrobiales bacterium
ACGCCATCCTCGCTGCAGCAGGCTACAACTTCCGCCTCCTACTCAACTGGCTGAGGGATTTATTGTACCTATTACTGGCCCTGATTCTTACGCAGCAAAAACTTCAAGCCGCGTGAAAGTGGGGTTCTTCACGGGCGACGACGTCCTCTGACTGCAGGAAACAAAATGTCCGCAAGGCCAATTCCCTTCGTCGCCGCTGAAAGATCTGGGGTACAGCCACATCGCCGAGTTTGGCCAGAAGGGCTACCACGGTGTGGCGATCGTCTCGCGCCTGCCGTTTTCCGATCAAGCCTCCCATGATTTCTGCAAGAAGGGCGACAGCCGCCATGTCAGCGTCAAACTGGCCTTGTCGTCACCCACCATCCTGCACAATTTCTATATTCCTGCAGGCGGTGATGAGCCCGACCCCGAAGCCAACGAGAAATTCGCCCACAAGCTGCAGTTCCTTTCCGAACTCAAGTCCTGGACCCGCAAGAAGGCGAGACCCCAGGGCCATGAGGCGATCCTGGTCGGAGATCTCAATGTTGCCCCCCTGGTTGAGGATGTGTGGTCCCACAAGGATCTCCTGAAAGTCGTAAGCCACACACCCATCGAAACCGAAGCCCTGCTCGCAATCCAGTCGGAAGGCAACTGGCATGATGTCATGCGCAGGCACGTGCCGCCCGACCAGAAGCTTTACACCTGGTGGAGCTACCGGGCCCGAGATTGGCTTGCTGCCGACAAGGGACGGCGCCTGGACCATGTCTGGACGAGCCCGGCTCTAGCCGATGCCTGCACGGCAGTGAAAGTTGTAAAGGACGCCCGCGGTTGGCCGCAACCCTCCGACCATGCGCCTGTTCTGGTGCACATCGACGTCTGAGCAAGCTACAGGTCTGAGAAGCCCCTGGCTTTCACCAGCATGCCGCGGATCGAATCGAATTCCTTGACCGAGTAGTCAAGCTTGCGTGACAGCGCCGCGAGAACTGACCGGCCAAACTCAGGATATTCATCTGCCACCCGCAGGAAAAGGCCAGTGTCGATCCGTGCCGTCTGGACTGGGGTTTCAGCAATGGCGCTGACGGAATAGAGTGCCCCGCTGATCATGGCCAGTTCGCCAAGAAATGCGCCCGGTTCGGCGCGGGCCACCTCATCTTCCCTGTTCATGACCTTGGCTGTACCGCTCATGATGAAATGGCCAGCCGTCGCTTTCTTGCCCTGCCCGATGATGACTTCACCCGGCAGGAAATTCTGCCGCTCCGCCGCAAAAGCCATGACCTGAAGCGCCACGGGGTCACTGTCTCGGAAGATGGGAATTTGGCGCAAACTCTCGGCATCGGCCCTGACACTCATGGCCGGCCTGTCCCTGCACTCGCCCCTGATCGCTGTTCAAGCAATCTTGCCCTCATGGTCTCCCTTTGCATGGGGGTGGCCGATTTGGCAAGTTCTGCGCCAGGCCTCGCTTAAGGAATCAGGCGATAGCCGCCGCCCTCAGTCACCAGGATTTCCGCATGTGAGGGATCGCGCTCAATCTTTTGCCGCAGGCGGTAGATATGGGTTTCCAAGGTATGGGTAGAGACGCCCGCATTGTAGCCCCAGACATCCTGCAGCAGCGTTTCCCGGGTGATGCTCGATTCACCTGAGCGGTACAGGAACTTGATGATGGCGGTTTCCTTTTCAGTCAGGCGGATTTTCTTGCCATCTTCCTTCAAGAGCATTTTTGCCGCTGGCTTGAACACATAGGGACCAACGCGATAGACCGCATCCTCACTGTGTTCGTGGCTGCGCAGGTGCGAGCGCACCCGTGCCAACAACACGGCAAAGCGGAATGGCTTGACCACATAATCATTGGCACCGGCATCAAGGCCAAGAATGGTGTCTGAATCAGAGCCCTGTGCCGTCAACATGATCACCGGACATTTGACACCATTTCGCCGCATGACCTTGCAGGCCTCACGGCCATCCATGTCCGGCAGATTGACATCAAGGATCACCATATCGGCTGTATCATGCTTCAAATACTTGATGCCGGTGGCGGCAGTTGCTGCTTCCGCCACCTGAAACTCATCATGGAGCGAGAACTGGTCTTTCAGTGTGTCGCGCAAGGTATCGTCATCGTCGACGATCAGGATCTTTTTGGGGGCGGACATTTGGGCTCCATGAATGGACTTTGACGGCACTTGCGGAAACAACGTTGTTCCTGCAACACAAGACTCTGTGAGGCAAAGCATAACACATCTTCACGTTCGCGCGAGGTCGGGATCATCGACAAGTGGACGGCTGCAGCTGGGGGACGTGTCATTCCCCTGCCGCCTTGGCCGCTCCGGACGGCGGCATCTGAAGCGTGAAGGCGATGGGGGAAGCCCCGTTGGCCTCTGGCAGTTGCAGACCGTCTATTTCCGGGCAGGCAGGCAAGCGCGGCCACGCACCGCATTGGCTGTGAAGGTCAGCAAACCGACAGACGCCTGGTGTGAAAACGTTGATGATGGCTGCTACAACCGCAAGGTCAGCATGCCACCGGGTGAGGGCAACGAGACCTTCTGGCGGCTGGACGGAGCCTATGACATCGTCATACCGACGGACCACAACGCAAGGCCGCGCGTGAGGGGCTTCGGTAGTGCCATTTTCTTTCACCTGACACGGGAGGAAAGCCTTGTGACCGCCGGCTGCATTGCCGTTTCAAAACTGCACATGCGGAAAATTCTTGCGCGCTGCGACGCCAGGACGAAATTGGTTATCTGGCCACCAGAGGGCTGGCCGCCGGGCGGGCTCCAAAAATTGCCGACCCGATCCTGATCATCGTTGCGCCTTCGGCAATTGCCGTTGCGTAGTCGGCACTCATGCCCATCGACAGTTCGCTGAGACCCTGCCGCCGCGCCAGCGCGGCGAGTTGCCGGAAATGTGGCATCGGATCCTCCGTCACTGGCGGGATGCACATGAGCCCCGCAAAGCTGATGCCGTGGTCATTTTTTGCAGCGGCAAGAAACTCCCCGAGCTCGGATGCAGCCAGTCCCGCCTTCTGGGGCTCGAGCCCGGTATTGACCTGGACCAACAAGCTGGGATAGCAGTTTTGCCTACGCATTTCCTTTGCCAGGACGATGAGAAGTTTCATGCGGTCAACAGTATGAATGACATCAAAAATTGACACTGCCTCTGCCGCCTTGTTGGTTTGCAAGGGGCCGATGAGATGGAGTTCAATTCCTGGAAAGGCGGCCTTCAGATCCGGCCATTTGGTTGCCGCTTCCTGCACACGATTTTCGCCGAAGACACGATGTCCGGCTGCAAGGATGGGCCTGATGTCTTCCGGTCCCTTGCTTTTTGAAACAGCGACAAGTTTGATGGCACCGGGCAAACGACCGGCGGCATCGCTGGCAGCGGCCACGTGATCCAGCACGAACTGATAGGAGGTTGTGGCGGCGTGCGGCATTGGTTCGCTTATGGCCACGCTTGCAGGCCTTGGCAAGGACTGGTAGCAGCCTGTGGCAACAGGCAACTGCCTTGATTTCATGCAGGAATACCAGGGAAATATCATGTCGGCGACGATTGAGCGCTACAACCACCATGAGGTGGAACCCAAGTGGCAGGCCCAATGGGCCGAGGCGAAGAGCTTCGAGGCTTCAGAGGATCCGACGCGCCCGAAGTACTACGTGTTGGAAATGTTTCCCTATCCGTCTGGCCGCATTCACATGGGCCATGTGCGCAACTACGCCATGGGTGATGTCATCGCCCGCTTCCGCCGCGCGTCAGGTTACAACGTGCTGCATCCCATGGGCTGGGACGCTTTCGGCATGCCGGCGGAGAACGCCGCCATCGAAAGAGGTGTGCATCCCAAGACCTGGACCTATGAAAATATTGCTGCCATGCGCAAGCAGCTCAAGGCCATGGGGTTGTCGCTTGATTGGTCTCGCGAATTTGCGACTTGCGATCCAGGCTACTATCGCCATGAGCAGGCCATGTTCCTGGATTTCCTGGCGAAGGGCCTGGTTGAAAGAAAGTCGTCCAAAGTTAATTGGGATCCAGTTGACCAGACAGTTCTTGCCAACGAGCAGGTGATCGACGGACGGGGTTGGCGGTCGGGTGCGGTGGTGGAACAACGGGAATTGTCCCAGTGGTTTCTGAAAATCACA
>JANPDD010000018.1:0-2479 GCA_031431295.1 Hyphomicrobiales bacterium
GCACCTTGCTGTCACCCCTGCAATCGCTGCAGCCACAGGAAATTGCGACAATTCAGCGGCTGCTGATCAGACTGGGGCATCTCGGTGGTCTTGTGCCTTCGCGCACGCTCGATTCACCCACAGTGACGGCGATTTCCGCGCACATGACGGCAAGCGGGCTTGCAGGCCAAAGTCCCGATCAGGAACAATTGCTGCGCTCGCTGTTTGGCGCGGTATGGCAGAAAGAAGGCTGGGCCGATGGCCTTGCTCCAGGCCAGCGCGTCATTGTCGACAAGGCGGATGTGCGCCTGGCGCAGGAAGCACTCAAGCAGCTGAAGGGCGAGCCGGGGCCTGTGGATGGCATTTTTGGTCCGGCAACGTTTGCCGCTGTTGAGAGTTTTCAGACGGAGAACGGCCTCAAGGTCACGGGGCTTTTGACCCGCAGCGTGTTCCACAACATCCTGCGTTCGGTGAAATTCGCCAGCGAGCCGCCCAAGGAAACAATCCGGATCCTGACGGCAACGGGCGTCATGGACCCGGCGGCGCTGGAAGGCTTTGAGACGGAAACCCGCATCAAGGTCATCCAGGAAACCTATGAGAACTCCAGCGAAACCAAAGATCTGCTTTTGAAAGGGACGTCGGACTATGACCTGATGGTCCAGGCGGGCGGGCAAATGCGCCAGGTTCTGGAGGACCAGAGTGCGGTCGCAAAGATTGACCGCGTCAAGATTCCGCACACCATCGGGCTCGACACGGCCTCGCAGGTCTATACCGAAAGGCTTGATCCGCTGAACGCCCACTCCATTCCCTACCTGTGGGGAACGGTGGGCCTTGGCATCAACCGGGAGAAAGTCCTGGCGCTGGCCCCTGATGCCCCGGTCAATAGCATGGCCCTGATGCTTGATCCCAAATATGCGCAAGTGCTGGCCCAGTGTGGCATGGCCATGATCGATGAGCCCATCGACGTGATCCCGTCAATTGTCAGCTATGTCGGCGGTGACTTCAACAATGTGGGCATCACCGACCTCGAGAACGTGGATGCGACACTGGCCCAGATCCGCGACCATGTGCAGGTCGTGCCGCGGGCTGACTTTGTCGAAGGGCTGGCGAGCGGAAAATATTGCGCCACCATCGGCTTTTCCGGCGATGTCCTGACAGCGCGGGCAATCGGCAGTCTGAAACAGACGGCCAACATCACCTATGTGGTGCCGCGGGAAGGCAGCGAACTGTGGTTCCAGCTTCTGGTGGTGCCGAAAAATGCGAAGAGCGTCTCGGCAGCCTATCAGTTGATCGACCATCTGCTGAAGCCCGAGGTGGCGGCGGCCGGCACCAGATCCCTGATGTATGCCAACACGGTCTGGGGGGCAGGGCCGCTCATGGAGGCAAAGCTGCTGGAGGATCCGGGCCTTTTCCCGCCCCGCGACGTGATGGGAAGGCTGTCGATCCAGCCGCCGTTGTCGGCAGATGTCGAGGAGGAGTTGAACCGCATCTGGTCCAAACTCAAGAAGGGCTGAGGGCTGCACCTGGCGGCAGGGTGGTTTTCATTCCTGCCTTGCCTTGGGGGCGCAGCCCCGCTAAGCGCCGTTCCCGAAACTCCATTCAAAAGGGCTTGGGACAATGCGCGTATATTATGACCGCGATGCGGATGTGAACCTGATCAAGGCCAAGAAGGTCGCCATCATCGGCTACGGCTCGCAGGGCCGCGCCCATGCGCTGAATTTGAAGGATAGCGGTGCCAAGGAATTGGCTGTCGGCCTCAAAAAAGGATCCGCAACCGCCAAGAAGGTCGAGGCTGACGGCCTCAAGGTGATGACGGTCGCCGAGGCGGCCAAGTGGGCCGACCTGATGATGATGGCCACACCTGACGAATTGCAGGCCGACATCTACCGTGACGAAATTGCTCCCAACATCCGTGATGGTGCGGCGATTGCTTTTGCCCATGGCCTCAATGTCCATTTCAACTTGATTGAACCGAAGAAGACCATCGATGTCGTGATGATCGCCCCCAAGGGGCCCGGCCACACGGTGCGTGGCGAATACCAGAAGGGCGGCGGCGTGCCTTGCCTCATCGCCATCCACCAGGATGCCAGTGGCAACGCCCATGACCTCGCGTTGTCCTATGCCTCGGGCGTCGGCGGCGGCCGCTCCGGTGTCATTGAAACGACTTTCAAGGAAGAATGCGAAACCGACCTGTTCGGCGAGCAGGTGGTGCTGTGCGGCGGCTTGGTGGAATTGATCCGCGCCGGTTTCGAAACACTGGTGGAGGCAGGCTATGCCCCCGAGATGGCGTATTTCGAATGCCTGCATGAAGTGAAGCTGATCGTCGACCTGATCTATGAAGGCGGCATTGCCAACATGAACTATTCGATCTCCAACACGGCAGAGTGGGGCGAGTATGTCACCGGGCCGCGCATCATCACGGACGAGACAAAGGCCGAAATGCGCCGCGTGCTGAAAGACATCCAGACCGGCAAGTTCACGGCGGAGTGGATGCAGGAGT
>JANPDD010000019.1:0-5779 GCA_031431295.1 Hyphomicrobiales bacterium
ACCTGCAGGACAATGGTTCCGGGATCGGTTTGCCGCAAGCTGTATTCCGAACAGTTTGTGGCGTCGGGAACGAGCCTGGTCCCAAAGTAGAACGGCAAGAGCCGGCCATCGGGGTGGCGCAGGAAGGATTTCTTCCGGCCAAATATCTTCGAGAGTGTCGGGCCGTTGTGGCCGCAGGGGCAGGCCGCATGAAATTTTGCAAAGTCACCGAGATCATAACGGATGAGGGGCGAGGCATAGGAGTGCAGATGTGTCACCAGGACGCGGCCCAGCACCTCGCCATCCATCACAACTGTCGAGGTCGGGTCCGTTTCCACAATGACGTTGCTGTGCGCTACATGGTAGTTTCCGGGAGCTTTGGCGCATTCACAGGCAATGGGCCCGGTTTCAGAGCACGAATAGTTGGCCAGTGTCGGAATCCCGGCACCCGCCAGCAATTCAGACCGATCCGCGTCCTTGCCATCCGACACCTGCAGCCACGCCTTGATTCGCATTTGCCTGAGCAGGTCAACGCCGCCGTGGGCGAGTAGATTGTCGATGTGGCCCCCGGCGCAAACCAGATAGCCCACATCGTCTTTCAGCAACTCCTGCACAAGTACATCAAGATCGCCGTGAAAATACTTGATGTTCTTGCTGTGTCCCGAGACAAACAGGGAGCCAAGCGAGCCTGTCCAGGAAGCGGATTTTTCCACCTTGAAAGTCGCGGCCTCGGCGGCGGCAACATTGGCTAAGGCATAGGCCAGTTGAACACGATGGTGTGCCAGGGTCATACCATCCATGAAGAATTGCGCCATGCTGCGCAGCGAATTATAGCGGCCGTTTTGCGGGCAGAAGTAAATCTCCACAGGTGTTCCCGTCGAGCCGCTGGTCTTGTAGGTCATGGCCCCGGCACCCGGCATGTCAGCCATCAGGGAGCCTTCGGTCCTTACCTGTTGCATGAGGTCAGCTCGTGAAAGCGGGGGCAGGATGCTCAGTGTTTCGTGGCTGGGGTTCCGCGCCAGAATGCGGGCGCGCCAGAACCTGGAGCGTTGCTGCGCGTGCTGCAGCAAATTGGTCAGTTGGCGGTTCTGCCAGTCCCGACGGGCAGCGGCACCGCCTTTCTCGACCAGATCGATTTCCGCCAGCAAGGCGAGATCATTGCGGGCACGCGGTGCAAGGAACTCCAGAGGTTCGCCGCTGAAGGCATCGGGCCGCAGCAAGTTTTCTCCGCTTTCGATCATGTGGGTGGCCTAGGCAACGGCGCTGAGGAAAGGCAGGCGCTTGAGATTTTTGCTCCAGTCTATTGCTGACACCGCCTTCACTACCACGCTAAAATGCTCGCCGCATGAATGCCTGACGTAGCGGACGACATTCGCTTCTTCCTCAGGCGTGAGCGAAGTCGCGCCGCCCAATTCGATGATGATCGTGTGGGCATCTTGCTGGAAGGTAAACTGTTCCTTGCAGGAAACCAGGTTGAACAGCGTCCGCGATGAGAGATAGAAGGGCTTGAGCTTGCCGTCGGGCATGCGGATAAATTGTTTCCGCATTCCGTGAATCCTGGAAAGCGTGGGACCGTCGTGGCCGCAGGGGCAGGCATCATGCAGTGCAGCCATGTCGCCCACGACATATCGGATGAGCGGCGTCGCATAGGAGTGGAGATGGGTCAGCAACACGCGGCCCAAGGGAACTCCATCCACCTCGACCGTGTCATGAAAGTCGATTTCCACCAGCACATTGCTGTGGGCGATATGGTAGTAGCCAGGTGCGGCGATGCATTCAGACGCAACCGGTCCAACCTCGGCGCAGGAATAGTTCTGCAGGCAGGGAATGCCAGCCTGCAGCAGTTGGTTTGTGCGTTCCTCTTCGCGGTTGTCAGAGCGTTGCCGCCACATGACAACTCCCATGTCATGCAACAGTTTGGTTCCGCCTTTCTTCAAAAGCACGTCCATGTAGATGCCCATGCAGGTGAGGTGGCCCACGCAGTCCTTCAGCAGTTCTTCCACGAGGGCATCGTCGTCGTTGGTGGAATAGATCGTCTTCAATGGCCCACTGGCGAAGACGTGATCGAGGCTTCCGATCCAGGACCGTGCCCTGGTCACCTTGAGCCTGTGCCCCGGTTCGAGAACGAGGCCTGCGTCGGCCGGCGTGATCCAGGTGCGCGGCTCATCGAGCTTGCGGCCCTCCAAGATGTAGGGCGCGAGGCTTCGCATCTGGTTGTAACGGGCGTTCTGGGGCGTGACCGAAATCTGGACGGCAATTCCCGTCGATCCTGACGTTGCGTAGGTCTGCGTCGTGTTTTCGCCCTTTATCAGCGGTCCTTCACGTCGCACTTGTTCCATAACGTTGGACCGACTCAGAACTGGCAGGGCCGCAAGCGCCTCGCGTGTCACCTGGTGTGGCTTGATCCGGTTGCGCCAGAAGGCGGAACGGGCATGGGCGTGCTTGAGCAGGTTGGTGAGTTGGCGGCCTTGCCAGTTTTCGCGCGCCACGCGGTCCCCATTCTCAATGAGATCGATTTCCATGACCGCGGCCAGATCGTCATGTGAGCGCTGATCCAGAAATGCAAATGGTTGACTGCTATACGCTGATTGCCTGAGCGGGATTTGTGAGAAATGCGAGATCATGCTGCAGCTTTGCCTTGAACTGGAACACAAAGCAAATGGGCCACATGGTCCCATGTGGCCCGCTTAGAATAAACTGCGCGATCCCGCAAGCGCGGGGTCATTGCCAACGAAATGTCAAAACTTCAGGATGACGCCTGTTGAAACGCTGAAGCCGCTCAAGTCCTGATTGACCGTGTATGTGGCCAACGTGTCCGGGGATTCGCCGGTGACACTGATTGACCCCAGATCATGGAATTCACCTTCCACACGGATGATGACATTATCTGTCGCAGCAAATTCAGCGCCGCCGCCAATGGTATAACCCCACATGCCTTTGGAATTTGAACCCGAGAAATTGTAGGTTTCATTAGCCGCGAAACTATCTGCGGAATCAAATTCAAGGTCCACCACACCTTCAAAGATCGTCTCATGAATGCTGGCGGATGTGTTCGCCTTGACCTTCGCATAGGCAGGCCCCGCCATGGCGAAAAACAGCACCCGGTCCATGGCCACGCCAAATCTGGCGACGGGCGAAAACATGCTGTTGAATTTGGCGCCGACGTTCAGCGTGTTGTCCTGATTGTAGATCCCAGAATAGCTGATGCCTTCGAAGACGCTAGTATAGTCTTTGACAGAGGTTGGCAGCGTGCCCGTCAGCACATTATTGGGATCCGAATAGGTGAAACTATTCGGACCTTCGAAGTCGACAGAGCCATTGAAAGGTCCTCCTGTGGACCACGCATTCGATTCGGAAGCGCCGAAGCTTCCGAATGTGGCGCGCAATTCTCCGCCAAACACCAAATTGCCGTTCTGCATGGAAGCGCCAGCCAACAAGGTTCCGATAAAGCGGCTGTCTTCAGAGGGGAATGCCGTCGGCCAGTCAGTCAGGTCCGGTATGTCGTTGTTGGTCGCACCCGGTCCCGAAACATTCATGCTGTCCGCAGCATTGTAGACATCACCATGGAATTCGCCGTTGACCCAGCCCTCAGGCGGGCTTCCGTCGTCATTGGTGTAGTCGATGCTTGTGTCAGACGAATCATTGGACATACCGATGAGCCCGCCCACATAAACCCCGCTCCAATCGAAGGTTTGCGCCAAGGCAACATTCTGCCCTGCCAACAGGGCCAATGGGGCCACGCCAAGTTTCAGAACCATGTTGAAAAATTTCACGTTTGTTCTTCCCCTGCAATTCCCTTGTCGAAACCAATTTTTTATGGGTTGTTCCAGCGCCTGTCGAATCCACAATCCACCCAGTCACAACCTTAAGTGAGGATATTCTCTCCCAGGGCATTGCGCAAACGGATTGTTATAGGTTTTGTGCAGCAATCGAAATAGCTCGCAACTGTTGCAAAAATTCAACAGGTATGGATGGTGGTTCCGTCGCTGACCGCCCCTTCATTGAGTTTGGACCTTTAAAATCGTGGTGCGGCTACAGGACTCGAACCTGTGACCCCCTGATTACAAATCAGGGATTATATCGAAACATGGGGTAACATCAGACATCTGTAAATTCAAAAAATGCTCTATTTAAAAGGATAAATGGCATGTACCCTCTGACTATGGGGACATAGCAGCGGATGGCATATCCCATGTGTGCTTCCCAATCGGGGGTTTTGATGCGTCCGCCTTCGGGCCGGTGGCAAGCGGACGTGGATTGCCCAATATCGGATGGGGGTGGAACAGCGCAGAGTAACGATCTGCAGTGTCGAGGCCCTTGACCCTGACGAGGCCCGGAGGAGGGCGCGGGATATCATTGCCCGGGTCCAGCTTGGCGGTGATCCCCAGGTTGACAAGCTTGCCGGAAAGTCGCGGGTACAACAAACGCTGGGAAGCGTCATCGTCAAGTATCTCTCGATCTACGCGGAGCTTTGACTCCGTGCGCGGACGCTCGTTGAGGTTCGACGGAATCTCACCGTCCATTGGAAGCCCGTTCATGAGGCTGCTGCCCATAGCCTCAAGCGTAGCGCGGTTGCGGGCCGACTTGCAGAGATTGCCGATGAAAATGGCCCCTTTGCCGCGAATCGTGCCCGAGCCTACCTTTCCGTCATGTTCAACTGGGCCATCGAGCAATGGTTGGTCGACGAAAACCCGGTGATTGGCACCGGCAAAATCGCCAAGGAGGTCTCTCGGGATAGGGTCCTTTCCGATGCAGAAGTTGCCATGGTTTGGCGGCAGGCGTGGGCGGCTCGCCGCCGAATAGAGGTCCGGCATGATAGATCTAATCGCTGACGGAAGAACCGACCTGGTGTTCGATTTTGTCGCCGCAGGACAACTGCCATCCAGCCGCGACAGCACAGGCGTGTCGCTGATCCAGTGGTGCGCCTATCATGGCGATGTGAGTGCCATTCGCTTTTTGATTTCGAAGGGCGAACAGCTGGCTTCACTTGGGTACAACTTTGACCTCAACGGTGCCGCGTTCCACGGACACTGGAGGCTGTGCCGGTATTTGGTCGAGCAGGGCGCAGAAGCAACCAGGGCGTTGCCGCTTACCGGTGAAACACCGCTGCATGCGTCACTGTGCAAAGCCAATCGGCCGAAGACAGGGGAAGTCGTTTCTGTCCTCCTTGCTGCAGGTGCTGATCCGAACTGCGCCACGTTGCCCGGAATCGAAACAGAGAGTTTCATGCGCGATTGCCGCACGCGCGCCGAGACGCCGCTGCATCGCGCTGCGGCCTTCGCCTCTGAGCCGGTGATCGATCAGCTTCTCGCCGCTGGAGCCAAGAAGGACGCCCGCGACTGCAACGATGATTCACCTCTCACCTGGGCAAGTTGGCATCTTCGTCCGGCGGCGATTCTGCGGAAGCTTTGCTTTGGCCCGTTCAGCATTCACCCGGACGCCTGATCAGGCAGCCTTCGCGGCCTGCCCTTCCACAACATCAAGGGCCCGCAACAGAACTTCGGGTCCGGCACCGGGTCTGACGGCTTCTTCCGACAGGACCTGGCGCCACAACCGGCCACTGACCTCGAAGCGTTTCAGTTCGTTCAGGTCATCATCCGTCCTGATCGCCGCGAACTGCAGAATCTGGTCGTACCACGCATTGGAGCCAGGCAAACTGCGCCCGGAACAAATCCTGAATTGTCTTGCCTGACATGGCAGAGAAGGGCCGCAGCCGATGGTAGAGCCGGACCTGAAAAATGTCCGCTTACCAGCTAACTGCAGACCAATTGCGAAACAGCGTAATCCGCCGCTAAGGGCC
>JANPDD010000020.1:0-2664 GCA_031431295.1 Hyphomicrobiales bacterium
GCAATGAAAATGACCACCGAGGAAGCCTTTGTGAAAGTCCTGCAGATGCATGGCATCGAACACGCCTTTGGCATCATCGGTTCGGCCATGATGCCGATTTCAGATCTGTTTCCAAAAGCCGGAATCACGTTCTGGGATTGCGCCCATGAGTGCAATGCCGGGATGATGGCGGATGGCTTCACCCGCGCCACCGGCAAAATGAGCATGATGGTGGCGCAGAACGGACCCGGCATCACCAATTTCGTGACCCCCGTCAAAACCGCATACTGGAACCACACGCCGCTGTTGCTGGTGACGCCGCAAGCCGCCAACAGGACCATTGGCCAGGGCGGCTTCCAGGAAATCGAGCAGATGAAACTGTTCGAGGACATGGTGTGCTACCAGGAAGAGGTGCGTGACCCCTCGCGCATGGCGGAAGTGTTGAACCGCGTGATCATGCGGGCCTGGCGCGGCATGGCGCCTGCCCAGATCAATGTGCCGCGCGATTACTTCACGCAAGTGATCGATATCGACCTGCCACAGATGGTGAAGTTCGAGCGCCCAGCGGGCGGCGCTGACGCCATCGCCGAGGCGGCGCGCCTGCTCAGCAGTGCCACGTTTCCCGTCATCCTCAACGGTGCCGGCGTGGTGCTGTCTGGCGGGATCGAGGCGTCGCAAAAATTGGCGGAACGGCTTTCAGCGCCGGTCTGCTGCGGCTACCAGCACAATGACGCCTTTCCCGGCTCGCATCCGCTGTTTGCCGGCCCCCTGGGTTACAATGGCTCCAAGGCAGCGATGGAACTCATCTCCAGGGCCGATGTGGTGCTGGCGCTGGGCACCAGACTCAATCCATTCTCGACGCTTCCCGGCTATGGCATCGACTATTGGCCCAAAAGTGCCACCATCGTCCAGGTTGACATCAATGCCGATCGCATCGGCCTGACCAAAAAGGTGGCGGTCGGCATCCAGGGTGACGCCCGCAAGGTGGCAGAACAGCTGCTTTCGCAACTTGGCAAGAACGCGGGCGACACGGGCCGCAAGGAGCGCGAGGCCCTGATCCACCTGACCAAGTCCGCCTGGGCCCAGCAGCTTACGTCCATGGACCATGAAGACGATGATCCCGGCACCACGTGGAACGAACGGGCCCGCGCCCGCGAGCCCGAGCGCATGAGCCCCCGCATGGCCTGGCGGGCGATCCAGTCGGTGTTGCCGCGCCATGCCATCATCTCGTCCGACATCGGCAACAACTGCGCCATTGGCAATGCCTACCCCACTTTCGATGAAGGGCGGAAATACCTGGCGCCCGGCCTTTTTGGCCCCTGCGGCTATGGATTTCCGTCAATCGTGGGTGCCAAGATCGGCAAGCCCGACGTGCCGGTCGTGGGATTTGCGGGCGACGGCGCCTTTGGCATTTCCATGAACGAGATGGGCGCCATTGGCCGCAAGCCCTGGCCCGCCATCACCATGGTCATTTTCCGCAACTACCAATGGGGTGCTGAAAAGCGCAACACCACGCTGTGGTTCAATGACAATTTCGTGGGCACGGAATTGAATCTTGACGTCAAATACGCCGAGATCGCCAAGGCCTGCGGCCTCATGGGCGTGCAGGTGACAACACAGGAGCAACTGAAAGCGGCGCTGGCGCAAGCCATCGACGACCAGATGCAGCGCGGCGTCACGACGTTCCTCGAAGTCGTGCTGAACCAGGAACTGGGCGAGCCTTTCCGCCGCGACGCCATGAAGAAACCGGTGAGTGTTGCCGGTATTGCAAGAGGTGATATGCGGGCGCAGAAGGCGGGGTGATTCTTATGGCTTGTGGATATTGAGAATGAGCAACAATGTGCCAATTTGGCTCTTCCGCTCTCAAGGCGTTGGCGGTTTCAATCTTCTGAAGGGGGCAGCAGGACACCTTAACGCCGAACTCAAAATTGTAGATATCAATGAAGGCGGATATGGCACAGACACTGAAATGGCCTCGACCGAGATACTTGCTGATATTCGGGCGGAAGTCTTAAGGGCCAACCACCCTGTCACACGCCCAATGATCTTGGTCGTTGGCGCTTGCGCCATGAAAATAGCTTTAAAAGTGAAATCAATTGCCGACTTTGATGTCGTAGTTGTGAAATTCAACCGGACGCATTGGAAGGTTCGGGGAGTTGATCTCTGGGTTCACACCAATCAATTTCTCTCATTCTTTTGGCAGAGAAACGCTGTCATGGATCTTCCGTTTCATGATTTTACCAAGAGGAAGTTTCTCGACGCCAAAACAAGTCGCGATGCGAGTTCCAAGCGTCGGCTCAATAGGCCTTGCGTTGTTGCACTAATTGGGGGCGCATCAAGAGTTTTCGACTGGGACAGGGCAACTGCAATCGAGATGATGGAGCAACTCAAGCTGCGCGTGACCAAGGCCGGTGGTACATTGCTTGTTACAACAAGCCGCAGGACAGGAGTTGAGATAGCCCATACAATAAAATCTTTCGAAGACTCCATTACCAAGGTTCATCTTTGGCAGGCGGAAATTGATGAAAATCCATTTACCAACTGGATTGCACTTGCAGACCTGATAGTCGTTACAGAAGACAGTCTCTCAATGCTCTCGGAAACATACTCGACCGGGAAACCTGTTGAGGCGTTTCGCCTACGGCCCAAGCAAGATTTCCGGACTGGCGAATTTGGCTTTCTGAG
>JANPDD010000021.1:0-6128 GCA_031431295.1 Hyphomicrobiales bacterium
GAAGGGGATATTGGGTATCTGACGACAATAACCCTCTCCCCTTGCGGGAGAGGGTGGCGAGCGAAGTGAGCCGGGAGAGGGGGCTCGCTTGCCAATAAACCCCCTCTCCCGCTTCGCAAGGATAGACCTTGCTCAGCACCCTCTCCCGCAAGGGGAGAGGGTTGAAGGGTAGTAGATATGGCCGATACAGGTTTTGACGTTCTCATCATCGGTGCAGGGCCGGGCGGTTACGTGACGGCCATTCGCGCCGCCCAACTGGGCTTCAAGACCGCCATCGTCGAGCGCGAGCATCTCGGTGGCATCTGTCTCAACTGGGGCTGCATTCCCACGAAGGCGCTGCTGCGCTCTGCTGAAATCTACCACTATATGAAACACGCCGAGAACTACGGCCTCTCCGCCAAGGACATCAGTTTCGATGCTGCGAAGGTGGTGGCGCGGTCGCGTGGCGTGTCGGGCCGCTTGAACTTGGGCGTCAACGGCCTGCTCAAGAAGAACAAGGTGCAGATCATTTGGGGTGAAGCGAAGATCACCAAGCCGGGCGAAGTGGTGGTGGCCGACACGAAGAAGGCCGCCATGCAGCCGCAAATACCGGTTCCCAAGGGCGTGGCCGGGGCGGGGACTTACACCGCGAAGCATATCATCATCGCCACGGGTGCCAGGCCCCGCGTGCTGCCAGGCTTGGAGCCTGATGGCAAATTGGTGTGGACCTATTTCGAAGCCATGGTGCCGCCGAAAATGCCGAAATCACTTCTGGTTGTCGGGTCGGGTGCCATCGGCATTGAGTTCGCGTCATTCTACAACGCCATGGGTGTTGATGTGACGGTGGTCGAGATCATGGATCAAGTGATGCCCGTGGAAGACACTGAGATTTCCAAGGTGGCGCAGAAGCTGTTGGAAAAGCAGGGGTTGAAATTCAAACTCAGCACCAAAGTAGCGAAGCTCGAGCGCAAGACTGACTCTGTGACAGCCACTTTTGAAGCCGGCGGCAAGACGGAGACAATGACTGCAGATCGTGTGATCACTGCCGCTGGTGTTGTCGCGAATATTGAAAACCTTGGGTTGGAGACGGTCGGCGTCAAGACGGAAAAGGGCTGCATCGCCATTGATGGTTATGGCCGCACCAACATTCCCGGCATCTATGCCATCGGCGATGTGGCAGGGCCGCCGATGCTGGCGCACAAGGCGGAGCACGAGGGCGTCATCTGCATCGAAAAAATCAAGGGTCTCGACGCCCATCCGATGAAGAAAGAGCAGATCCCCGGCTGCACTTATTGCCACCCGCAGGTGGCCAGCGTCGGCCTGACCGAGGCCAATGCCAAGGCTGCCGGGTACGAACTCAAAATCGGCCGCTTCCCATTTTTGGCCAATGGCAAGGCCATTGCGCTGGGCGAGGACCAGGGCTTGGTCAAAACCATTTTCGATGCCAAGACAGGCCGCCTCATTGGCGCGCACATGGTGGGTGCGGAAGTGACGGAACTGATCCAGGGTTTCGTCGTCGCCATGGGCTTGGAAACGACGGAAGAGGAACTGATGCACACGGTCTTCCCGCATCCAACGCTCTCAGAAATGATGCACGAAAGCGTGCTGGATGCCTATGGCCGCGTCATTCATATGTGATTCAAATGGAAATCTTTGCGCAAGCGACTTCTGAGATTGTCCGCAACTATGCCGTGATCGCAGGTGGTTGCTTTGGCCTGTATCTTGCTTGGTTGCGCGTGACCGCAGCCAATAGGCAAGCCGATTCACAGCTCAAGCATGCCGAGCTTGCCCGGCGAATTCATGTTTCTGAAGTATTCAATCGCACTGTTGGGCAACTCAAAGACCGGAAACTTGAAATCAGGCTTGGTGCAATTTTGACAATGGCGCAGATTTGCAAGGACTACCCAGACTTGTCTGAACCGATCATCCGACTTTTGACTACCCACCTGATGCAAAACAGGCTAAAATATGGAGACGGAGAACCTCCGGCTGATGTGCAGGCAATCATGGATATATTGCGGGACTTCAAAAAATGAACCATCATTTTCCTGACGATCAGTATCGCAACGCCATTAATCTGAGCGGGACCTTTATTCGCCGGACGAATTTGAATGGGGTAAATTTGCAGGGGGCCGATCTTTCACAGGCAGATTGCACGAATGCAAGTTTTCGCGGGGCGAATTTTAGGGATGCGAATCTTGCCGGAACGATTTTGCGAGGTGCAGATTTGACTGATGCTGTCGGCCTGACCCGTGAGCAGTTGAAGTCTGCCATTTTGGACAAAGACACTCTTCTCCCAAGCTATTTGCAATAGTGTTGACAGACTTGAACTTGCGGGCGGGCAGGGCCATATCTGGCGCGCTTCATACCGGGGGGATAGAATGGATTCGAAAAATATCATCATCGCGCTTTTGATTGGCCTTATCGCGGGCTGGCTGGCCAGTTTCATTGTTGGCGGCGGCGGCATTGTGCAGTATTTGGTCAGCGGTGTGCTCGGCTCGTTTGTCGGGTCGTTCGTCTTGAACAAGGCCGGCTTCAACCTTGGCATCAACAATGAAGTTGGCCGCGACGTTGTCACGGCAACAATCGGCGCAGTGATCGTCATGATCATTGCCAACTTGCTCACATAGGGAGACTTCGATGGATGGATTGATGCAATTGGGTGGCGTCGGCATTGGCGGCACCATTTTGATCGGCATATTGGCGGGATGGCTGGCGGAAAAATTCACCGGCTCAAGCCATGGACTGATCATGAACCTGATCTTCGGGCTCATCGGGTCCTGGCTTGGCTTCTTTGCGGCCAATGCTGCGGGCGTGAAACTTGGCGAGTTTTTCCAGGGCTGGTTCTGGGGCAATCTGCTGGTCTCGGCTGCAGGCGCCATTGTTGTCCTGATCGTGGTGAAGGCATTTCGCGGCAGGCGCGCCTAGGCCAGCATGGCAACCTTGATTGAGGCGCGGCCGCGCCACCCGGAAAAAGCCAACAGGCCGGAAACGCCCCTGTTGCGAAAGCCGGACTGGATCAGGGTCAAGGCACCGGGCTCGCCCGTCTATCACGAAACGAAACGGCTTGTTGAGGCCAACAAGCTGGTGACCGTGTGCGAAGAGGCAGGCTGCCCCAACATCGGTGAATGCTGGTCGAAGAAGCACGCCACTTTCATGATCATGGGTGACACCTGCACGCGGGCCTGCGCCTTCTGCAATGTAAAGACCGGCTTGCCCCTGGCACTTGACGCGGGCGAGCCGCTGCGGGTGGCGGAGGCCATTGCCGCCTTGGGCCTGTCCCATGCGGTTGTCACTTCCGTTGACCGGGACGACTTGGCTGACGGAGGTGCGGGACACTTCGTGGAGATGCTGGGCCACGCCCGCAGGCTGGCGCCCGCTACCACGCTCGAAATTCTCACTCCCGATTTCCTCAAGAAAGACGGAGCTTTGGAGCGCGTTGTTGAAGCAGGACCTGATGTCTTCAACCACAACCTTGAGACCGTGCCATCGCTCTATCTGAAGATCAGGCCGGGCGCACGCTACTTCCATTCCTTGCGGCTCCTGCAGCGCGTGAAGGAACTGAACCCGGCCATGTTCACCAAGTCCGGCATCATGGTCGGTCTGGGTGAGAGCCGTGACGAAGTGATGCAGGTGATGGACGACATGCGTTCGGCCAGCATCGATTTCATCACCATCGGACAGTATCTGCAGCCCTCGCGTCGGCATGCGGCCATCGCCCGCTTTGTCACTCCCGACGAGTTCAAATCCTATGAGACGATCGCCTATGCCAAGGGTTTCCTGATGGTTGCGTCGTCCCCTTTGACGCGATCTTCTCACCATGCGGGAGAGGATTTTGCCCGGCTCCGGGCGGCGCGCAACCGCGAACACTGATGCCGCAATTCAAGACGTCAAAGCGTGTCGCTGTGCCGCCGGACATTGCCTTTGCAATTGCAGCAGATGTGGCAGGCTATGCTGCGTTTCTGCCATTGCTGCAGCGGTCGCAAATTGTGGGCCAGAAAGTGGCCACCGCGACGGGCGAAACATTTCTGGCTGAATTGGTTGTTGCCTATCCGAAGCTTGGCTTGTCCGGGGCCTTTACAAGCCGCGTTGAAACCAACGCCTCCTTGCGCACCGTGGGCGCTTCGTCAGACGATGCGCCCTTCCGCCACATCTCGACGCTGTGGAGCATCGCTGCGGCAGGTGAGGGCAGCGATGTTGCCATTGCCATCGACTATGCCTTTCGAAATCCGCTGATGCAGGTGGTAGCCGCAGGCCTGATGGATATGGCCATCAGCAAAATGTTGCAGGCCTTTGAGGCGCAAGCCGTTGACGTTCATCGCAGGGCCTCCAGCAGGAGTTGAAGGGCCTGCTGCACCGAGGATTGGCGGATGGCATTTCGCCCCATGTCGCCAAATTGCCGCTCCACGTGATTGATGCGGCCCCCGCGAACAGCGCAGGAGAAATGGACAAGGCCCACCGGCTTGTCCAGTGTGCCGCCGCCCGGGCCGGCAATGCCCGTCACGGCAATTGAGACATTGGCGTTCGAATGGCTGAGTGCGCCGAGGGCCATGTGTTTGGCGGTTGTGGCGCTCACCGCGCCGTGGCTGTTGATGACCACTTCATCGACGCCAAGCATCTCGATTTTTGCCGGATTGGAGTAGGTGACAAAGCCCCGGTCGAGGACGGCTGACGAGCCAGGCACGTCGGTAATAGCAGCGGCAACAAGTCCACCCGTGCAGCTTTCCGCAGTGGCGATGAGCCAGCCCTTCGTTTGATATTCGTGCACCAGTTTTTCCGCCAATGTCACAGCGGCAGCCTTATCGTGGCCGTGGCGAATGCGGCAATGCCTTCCTTGCGGCCGATCGCGCCCATCTTTTCGGTTGTCGTTGCCTTGATGGCAATGCGGTCGGCTGTGACTTGCAAAAGCGGTGCCAGAACCGACTTCATGGCGGCAATGTGCGGGCCGACGCGCGGCTCCTCGGCGAGGATGGTGACGTCAGCGTTGGCGATGATGCCCTTGCGCAAGGCCAGAAGTTCCATGGCTTTTGAAAGGAACGTGGAGGACGGCGCATCCTTCCACTTGGGATCTCCGGGCGGAAAGTGTTGGCCGATATCGGCCTCGCCCAATGCGCCAAGAATGGCATCGGTCAGGGCATGCATCGCAACGTCCGCGTCGGAATGGCCCTTGAGCTTTTGATGATAGCGAACCTTCACTCCACCGAGAATGACACCATCGCCCTCCTCGAAGACATGGAAATCAATGCCCTGGCCGGTGCGCACATCGGGACGCTCGACAAATTGGCGTACAGCCAGTTCCCTGTCGGCCAGACGCACGTCGTGGGAGGTTGTCAGTTTCTTGTTGGCTTGTTCGCCCGCGGCAATGCGGACCTGGAGGCCCGCATATTCGGCCACCGCCGCATCATCGGTGAACCCGACCTTGCCGTCGCGAAGCGCCAGCCTGTGGGCCGCCAGGATTTTTTGAAAGGTGAAGGCCTGCGGCGTCTGCACGAACCACATGGAGCCCCGGTCCACCGTGCGCTGGATAAAGCCATCGGGGGCATATTTCATCGTGTCAGCCACAGGGAGGCCAGGAACGACGGCATCACAGTGGTCAAGCTCGGCAATGACATTGGAGATGACACTGTGTGACACAAAGGGGCGGGCGGCGTCATGGATCAGCACCTTGTGAGGATTCAAGGCCTCACACGCTTCTATGCCAAGCCGGCATGAATCCTGCCGGCTTCCGCCACCCTGTACGGGCGGAAGCACATCCAGCCCCGCTGTTGCATCGGCGTAAAGGGGGGCGTGGCCATCACCGATGACAACCTGGATATGGTTGATGGCAGGGTGTCCCAGGAATGATTCCAGGGTCCAGCGAATGACCGGCTTGCCACCAATCAACTGGTATTGCTTGGGACGTTCGCCTCCGGCGCGCAGGCCGCTTCCGCCCGCGACAATGACCGCTGCCACTGACATCCAACCGCCTTAGAGCATCGGACGATCAAATCGAAACGATTTGAGAGAGGAAAGATGCTCCAAGTTATTGAACTTGCGCGCAATGCTTATGGTCAGTTGATTCCAACTGACCGCACGGCGCGCTAGAGCATCGGACGATCAAATCGAAGAGATTTGAGAGAGGAAAGATGCTCCAAGATATTGAATTTGCG
>JANPDD010000022.1:0-18868 GCA_031431295.1 Hyphomicrobiales bacterium
CGTCAAAGCGCTCGGCCGTCATCAAGCGTTCGAGCCAGCTTGTCGCCTGTCGCTCGTCGCGCGGTGGAAACTCCTCGACAACCTCCACGTCTGTAACCAGTGCCGAGCGCGCAAACACACCTTCGAAAAGGTCGTGGCTCAGCATGCTATTTTCCGGAATCTTGCTTGCAAGTGCCGCTTCGAAGGCATCAATGTCATAGATGCCCTTGCCAGCGAACGAGCCTTCACCGAACAGGTCTTGATACACGTCAGACACGGCAAAAACATAAGGATCGATTCCGCGTGTCGATGAATAGATTCGTTGAAACATTGAACCATAGTGGCCGACTGGTAGCGAAGGCGTAACGCGTGGCTGCAGCACGCCGAATCCTTCAACCACCCGCCCTGCACCGGCATCGAATCTCGGCCGGTTGAGCGGATGAGCCAGTTTGCCGACCAAGCGGCGTGCTGCATCGCGCGGCAACCGAGTATCGGCATCAAGCGTGACAATGAATTGCACTCTCGCAGGCAGCTTGCCGCCGATCACCGTGAAACTCGTATCCACCGCCCCGCGCAGCAAGCGGTTCAATTCATGAAGTTTGCCGCGTTTGCGCTCCCATCCCATCCATTTGCTTTGCCTGGCATTCCACTTTCGCGCCCGATGCAGCAGCAGAAACCGATCAGTGCCATGCCGCAAATTCAGTAGCTGGATGCCTTCCAGGGCTGCATTGAGGAGAATCTCATCATTGGAAACGGACTCCGAATCCGCATCTGCCCAGTCCGTCGCCAATCCAAAATACACTTCACCATCCGCATTCGACAAATAGTGCACTTCCAACCGGTCAATCAGCTCTTCGACTTCATCGCGGGAAGTGAGAAGCGCCGGCACCACAACCAAAGTGCGCAACTCTTCCGGTACTCCATCGCGCAAGGCCAGCCCCGGAATGACGGCAGCGTCCATCAAACGCGTAACCAGGTAATTGACCAGGGCTAGACCAAACTCCGAAGCTGGAAAAGCAGCCAAAACGAGCAGAAGAAAAATGAGGCCCGATGAGATATGTCCGTTCAGAAGTGGAAGTGCGCCCACCAGAAGGGCAGCGGCGGAAATGAAAGTGAGTCCCCCGAGATAGCCGGCCAGACCGGCGGATTTTACCCACATTCGCAGGCGACGCAGAAGTGGTGGCTTGAAGTTCAGTGTTCTTTCAAAAGCGGCGCGCCCTGTGCCGATCAGATGCTGGCCGGGATCAATTCCACCAAAATCCAGCGCGTGTTGGGCAACCGCCAGTTCATGACCGCCGGAACCACGGGCGAGCTCCTCGACAGCGGTCCGGTAAATTGTGCGGCTTGGAAAATCCATGGCGGCATAGTTGGTGGATGTGCGCAACAACTTGTCCACAAGACTGACGGTATCAAACCAGACTTCCCAATTCACATCTGAAATGAACCGCATGCTGGTGACAATGTTGCGTACTGTAACGTTCGCGGCACCCTGGCGATGGTGTTCATCACTGATAGCGGATTCAAAAGAGTAACCCAATGCTTCGGCTTTTGCTTTCAACCAATCCAGTGCCTGTGCTGCCAGACTGTTCTGGTCACGCAGCCGTTGGATCAATTGCACAGCGAATTGCTGCGTGACTTGCGGATCTCCATTTCTGGCGCGGAACTTCTCAAATGTCATTTCGGTTTCATCAAGTTTCAGCAACTGCTCAGCGAGCTTGTCTGCTGCTTCACGATCACGCCGCGACTGCATGATGCGCTGTGAAACGCGCCGCAGGTTCTCAATCAAAATGAGCCTCAAGCTGATCGCCACGGCCCACAACTCGCCAATGGTCAGCGGTTGCACCTGTTGATACTCGGTGACAAAATCGGTCAGTGTGGCTGGATCAAAACGGCTGTCGTTGTGGGCCACATAAGCCCATATAAGCCCGAAAATGCGGGGGTGACCCGCAAGCGGTCCGTCGGCGAGTTTCGGCAATTGGCGGTAAAAGCCGCGTGGAAGATCGGCGCGTGTCTGCCGCACCTGTTCCTCGACAAGGTGATAGTTGTCGATCAGCCATTCGGCTGCTGGCGTTACTGCTTTGCTATCGGCAACAGCCGCACAAATTTCACGGTAGGCCTCAAGCAATGCCACCGCATTGTCGCTGAGGCGGTCAATGACTGAATAGATGTGTTGCGGTGCATCGGTAACGACTTGGCTCTCGGCCAGGCTGCGGGCGTGCTGCTTGGATCTTTCCAGACCAAATATTTCAGCGCTGATCGTTTGGTTGTCGTTCCACGGCGATGCTTGCGTCCACGCACCTTTTCCAAACATCCTTGACATTGCTTGGTATTCTCCGATTCAACATGGGGTGCTGAAGAGTGAACGCCGCAGTATCAGATTTGTTCCGGTGTTTGATGGTTTTTCGCGCAATTGCGTTGGCGCCACGTTGGCCGACGCATCGAGTATGCCATTCAACGCTTTCAGTTCTGGTTATCTACAGCGAAGTACAAAATGGAACTTTGCCGTGTTGACCACGTTGTCAGAGGCATACACACGGCAATGCGTGAAACCAATTCCAGAAAACGAGGATATCACATGCAAACGATCACCAAGGTCTATGACAATTATGAAACGGCCCGCGAAGCGGTCAACGAGTTGGAGACAGCCGGCATTCCAATGGCCAGCATCAGTGTTTTGGCAAACCGCGAGACGGGCGAAAGCCAGTCCGATGTCGATGATGCCACAGAGGCCGGAGCCGGTGCTGGCCTCGGCGCAGTTGTTGGCGGAGCCGCAGGACTTCTGACCGGCCTCGGCCTTCTCGCCATTCCCGGTGTCGGGCCTGTTGCCGCTGCGGGCTGGCTCGCAACCACCGCAGTTGGCGCGGTTGCCGGCGGAGCAGCAGGCGGCATTTTGGGTTCATTGATCGGTGCCGGAGTTCCGGAGGATCACGCCCATGTTTATTCGGAAGCAGTGCGCCGTGGCGGCACATTGGTATCGGTCCAGGCCGGCGACCACAATATTGCGGAAGTGCAAAACATTCTCGATAACTTGATGCCGCTTGATCCTGTCGCGCAAGGTGCAGCCTATCGCAAGGCCGGTTGGAACAAGTTCGATCCGAGCGGGGCACCCTATGTATCTGCGCGTGGCCCCACCGCGGACGAACGTCGCGTCATGTAGACCGACGACGCCATCCTAACGTGACATTCAACCAGGAGAAAAACCATGACCAAGACCGCAAAGCAACTTGACGACCTGTTCCACGACACACTGAAGGACATCTACTTCGCCGAGAAGAAGATGGTTTCGACTTTGCCAAAAATGGCCAAGGCTGCAATTTCGCCAAAACTCAAAATGGCGTTTGAGACCCACAAGACCGAAACCGAGGGCCATGTGAAACGGCTCGAAGAGGTTTTTGGCCTGATTGATGCCAAGCCCCAGACCAAAACCTGCGATGCCATGATGGGGCTCGTCAAGGAAGGCGAAAGCATCATCGAAGACTACAAGGGTTCGCCTGCCCTCGACGCCGCCCTTCTTGCGGTGGCGCAGGCCGTGGAGCACTACGAAATGGCACGTTACGGCGCCTTGAAATCCTGGGCCGACGAACTCGGGATGCATGACGCCGCGGCACTCCTCGAAACAACCCTGCAGGAGGAAAAGAAAACCGACGCGGCACTTTCTGCACTTGCCATATCGGTGATCAACATTGAGGCCGAAGCCGCCTAGGACCTACCGAATGCATGGAGCCATGGGCCTAGCGTCCCATGGTTTCATTTTTGGCAACAACATTGCCCTCCTGGCCTTCCTTGAAGGACGATGTGGTGAGATCGAGAAACTCTGAGCGGATGATACAGCCTTCGTGCCAGATGCTGGTCATGATAGTCGCGAATTGTACCGTCCCTGCTTCACGGATTGAGTACGCGGCACTTTCCCCACCGCTCAATTGTGATGCGTTGTCCCAGCTATCATGCCTGCAATTCAATGCATTTTCAGTTTGTCTGTAGCGGTTCTCATGGGGTGAGGTTCAGCGTAAGGAAGCGAAGTATCTCAACTGGGAAATATGCTGAAGTCCATGACGCATGAACTCATCATCATGCGAGCCACTGGCCCCTGTGCATGCCCTGTTGGTCAAAGCGTTCAAAGGTATGGGCACCGAAGAAGTCACGCTGACCCTGGATGAGGTTTGCGGTGCCGCGTGCCTGTCTGTAGCCATCGAAGTAACTCAGGGCCGCAGAAAGCGCCGGCACTGGCTGTCCGGTCAGAGCCGCATCGGCAATTGTTTTGCGCAAGGCGCCGTGGTTCGCCTTCATCATGGTCGCAAAGTCCTCGGCCAACAACAGATTGCCCTTGCCGCCGCTTTTCGTGAAGGACGATGTGATGAGATCCAGAAACTGTGAGCGGATGATACAGCCCTCGCGCCAGATGCCGGCAATTGTGCCGAGCGGCAAATTCCAGCCCTTTTCGGAAGAAGCCTGTTCCATCACTGCAAAACCTTGCGCGTAGGCTGCGATCTTTCCGGCATAGAGCGCAGATTCAAGCTGCTTCAAGAATGCTGTCCTTGATGCGGGGGGCAACTTCCTGCGGGCAATGCCATAGGCTTTTTCTGCCTGCATGCGTTCATCCTTCATCGACGACAAGACGCGGGCAGCGACGGCGGCCTCCAGTGTCGTGGCGGGAGTGCCAAAATGCTGTGCTTCAATGACCGACCACTTTCCGGTGCCCTTTTGCCCTGCCCGGTCAACAATGACATCAACCAAAGGTTTTTTCGTTTTCGCGTCCACGGTCGCCAGCACCTTCGCGGTAATTTCGATCAGGTATGAGTTGAGCTTTCCCGAATTCCACTTGGCAAAGACTTTTGACATCTCGCCAGCCTTCATGCCCAATCCATCGCGCATCAGTCCATAGATCTCGGCAATCATCTGCATGTCGGCATATTCAATTCCATTGTGCATGGTCTTGACGAAATGGCCTGCACCATCAGTTCCGACCCAGGCACAGCAGGGTTGTCTCTTGTATTTCGCCGAAATCGCGGTGAGTACCTTTTCGACACGGTGATAGGAGCGCTCAAGGCCCCCAACCATGATGGAAGGACCGTGGCGTGCGCCTTCTTCTCCGCCTGATACACCCATGCCAATGAATGCATGGCCTGACTTGGCCAGCGCCACGTCGCGACGCACCGTATCGTGATAGTTAGCGTTTCCAGCATCAATGATAATATCATCGGGGGCCAAAACTTCGCACAAATTGGCAATCTGTTCATCCACGGCTTCGCCTGCCTTGACCATGATGATGATTGGCCGCGGCGTGCGGATGGCAGCCGCAAGCTCGGCCATGGTGCGACATGCAATGATGCGGTTCGCCAGCGGGCCGGCCTCGACCATGAACTTTTCCGTTGTGGCCCACGTGCGATTGTAAACCGCAGTGGTGAAGCCCTTTTCGGCAATATTCAGGGCCAAATTGGCCCCCATGACACCAAGACCGATCAAACCAATTTCCGCTTTCACGACTGCTCCCTCAGGTCAGCACCACGTCATGGGGCGCTTCAAAGACCGTATGGAAGATACGGCCTTCAAACATTTTGACAAGCTCGGCTGTCTCTTCACGGCTTTTGCCGCGCGCGTCTGAATTCAGCGCTTCTTCAATGGCGCCCAGACTGGGATATTTGATGGCCAGCACCAGGGCATAATGGGGCGACGGCGTGTCTGAGTCCTTCTGGCGCAGCACACGCACTTCGACAGCGCCTGGAAATCTTGTCCATAGTGGCACAAGGCGGTCACGAACAAAATCCGCGAATTGCTGTTCACAGCCCTCGTGGACCCTGCCTTCAAAGAAGGCACAACGAATGAACATTGGCAATTCCTTTGAGAGGCGGGCGCGGCCGGAGCCGCGCCCTCCCGGGACTACATCTTGCCCCAGATTTTTGAGTAGGCTTCGCGATAGCCGTTTTGCGGGTCGAACTGGTTGCTGTCGCCAGACGCCTTCAGGCCTTCCTGCGTCACCAAGGCCGGAGATGTGATGTAGCCGGAACAAGCTTCACCCGATACAGCGCGGTTCAGTTCGTCGACGAGTTGCCAGCCCTGAAGATTCAGTGGTTCTGCAACAGTGACTGCCTGATATTCATTGGAACGGATGCGTTGGAAGGCGGCTTCGGAGCCATCGCCAGCGGAGCCGGCTTTTGGATTCGACTTGCCGTCAACGCCAGCCGCTGCAAGTGCCGGACCCATGAAATCGAAATAGAGATCATTGATCGCGAGAGAATGCGTCCATTTCTCACCAAGGGTTTGCAGCAATGTGGTGGTCAGCGGTCCCATGCGGGTTGACGTTTCTGCGATGGGTGTATCCACCCACTGCAACACCGTGCCGCCGCCGGCTTCAATCACTTCCTTCAGCTTTGCGGCTTTCAGAATTGCAATCGTGTACGTGGAGTCAGTGAAAATCACAACGCCGGGCTTTCCGCCGCCGTCTTTCAACGCCCAATTGGCTGCTGTCGTCGAAACTGTCATCGCATCAGTGGACACGTTGGCAAAAATGCCTCCTGGTGCATCACACCCGATTTTGGGGCCGGAGTGCCACGACACCATTGGGATTTTTGCTGCAGCAACACCTTCAAGTGCGGCTTGTTGCTCGGTGGCGTCAAAGCCGTTGATGACAATGCCATCTGGCTTCAGGGCCATGGCTTGACCTACAGCGGCCGTGCGACCCTGCACTGAACCCGCGCCATCGAGCACGCGAACGGTCCAGCCGATCCTGGCGGCTGCTTCTTCGATGCCCGTTGTCACACCCAGAATGCCGCCGTTTTTCAGATCGGCCGCAAGCACCACGATGGTCTTGGCGTCAGCCGCTTTTGGACCTGATGTGGGTCCATCAAAGTCTTCAGCGGACGCAGAAAGGCCGAAGCCCATCAGCATAGAGCCTGCAAGCAGGCATTTCAGGAATGTACGTTTCAGCATGGTTATCCTCCCGTTTGCTGTTTGGTTATTTCTTCGCTGCACCTTTTCGTCTCTGTGCATACCCGGCGATTCCGATAGCCACGATCAGAGTCACACCGTTGAACATCGGCTCAACCCAGAACGATCCGCCGAATTGCTGGATTCCGGAGATGCCGACAGCCAAGATAGTGACACCCACCATGGTGCCCCAGACATTGACGCGACCTGGCTTGATTGTGGTCGACCCCAGAAATGCACCCACGAGTGCCGGCAGGAGATACTCCAGACCGACGCTGGCCTGGCCAATGCGGAGTTTCGCCGCGAGCAGAACGCCGGCAAGCGCTGTCAACAACCCAGAGGCCACGAACGAGCCCATGACATATTTGCGGACCGGAATGCCGTTCAGGGCAGCCGCCTTTGGCGACGCGCCGATGGCGTAGAGATAGCGGCCAACGGGCAGGTATTCGTAGATCACCCACATGAGAAGCGCGATTGCGATGACATAGAACCCGGTGATGGGCAGGCCAAACACCATTGTGGTGCTGAGCCCATAGAATTCCGCAGGCAAAACGCCGACAATCTGGCGGCCGCCGGAATGCCACAGCGCCAGCGCATAGAGCACGGTGCCAGTGCCGAGGGTGGCGATGAAGCTGTCAATTTTGGCGACCTCAACGAGAAGTCCGTTCAAGACACCCATGAGCGCACCGAGTGCCAGAACGATCAAGACTGCCAACGGCCAGGGAATGCCAAACATGGTCTGAAGTGAGATCGCAAGGATGTGCCAAAGCACGATTCCATAGCCAACTGTGAGGTCGATGCGGCCCGCCGACATGGGAATCATCACGCCCAGCGACAGCAACAGGATGATCGCCTTGTCCGATACGATGGAGCGCAGATTGAGAAGCGTCGGAAATGTATTGGGAAGCAGCAGCGTGAACAAAAGGATCAGCGCCAGGGTGAGAATGACCAAGCCATAGGTCGGAACAAGTCGGACCAGTTTTTGCCCACGTGTCAAACCGTTCAATTCACTGCGGGTGGGTTCGAGTGCGGTGGATTGAATGGAGTTCATGGTCTAGGCCGCCTCTGATGCGGAAGCCGCGTGGATGAGCGACTGGGTGGTGAGGTTGTCTTGTCCGATTTCAGCCACGATTGCGCCGCGTGAAAACACAAGTGCGCGGTGGCAGATATGTGCCACCTCTTCAAAGTCAGTGGAGACCACGATAACGGTCAAACCCTTTTCAAGCGCACGGACAATCAGGCGATAAATTTCGGCCTTTGCACCGACGTCCACACCCGCTGTCGGATCTTCTGCAATCAAAACCTTTCGTCCCGTCGCCAACCATCGCCCCACGACAACCTTCTGCTGATTGCCGCCGGAGAGTGATTCAATCGGCAGTGTCGGATCATTGGGGCGCAGACCCACTTCAATTCCAATTGCGTACGCCTTGTCGGCCTCGCGCGACGGCGAAAGGAAGGCAAACAGGTTGCGACCCATGGCCAACGGATTGAGAAACGTGTTTTCGCGGATCGACAGCGAAAGCGCCACGCTTTCCTCGGTGCGGTCCCGCGCCACAAGACCTATGCCCTGGGCCAAGGCTGCCTGTGGAGACGAGAGGTCGAGCAATTTGCCGTCGAGTGTCACGGTGCCGATGCTTTCCTGCGCCCCGAACAGTGCGCGACCAACAGCCTCCTGGCCGGCACCGCGCAATCCCACAAGGCCAAGCACTTCACCGTCCCGCGCGGCAAAGGACACAGGACCAGCTCCGAATGTGGCGAGGTTGGAAACCCGCAACGTCTCCTTGCCTTCTGAACGCTTGGAGCGGACGTAAAGGTCTTTGACTTCGCGACCAACAATCATGTTCACAAGATCAGCCGGGTTGGTGGCCTTCACGTCCGCAACTCCGACCAACTTGCCGTCACGCAACACCGCCACGCGATCGGCGAGGCGAAAGATCTCATCCAGCCGGTGCGACACATAAATCATTCCGACACCACTCTTGCGCAACTCACGCAAAACCTGAAACATGCGCTCAACTTCATCAGCAGGGAGACTTGCTGTCGGTTCGTCGAGCACAAGAACATCTGCTTCAACGGCCAGGGCGCGGGCAATCGCGACAAGTGATTTTTCCGTGCGGCTCAAATCCTGCACGCGCCGTGTCGGGTCAAAATCACACCCCACGAGCCCCAATGCCGCTGCCGCGCGCTCTTCTGTTTGCCGCCAATTGATCAATCCGGCGCGCATCGAGAAGCCTTGGGCAAGACCGACATTTTCTGCGACCGTCATCCATTCCACCAACCCCAAGTCTTGATGAATGAATGCGACCTTTTGCTTCTCGTTGGGTTTTGGTGGTTTGTGGCGATATTCCTCCCCCTTGAACAGGATGCGGCCGTCATCAGGCACATGAATTCCAGCAAGCGACTTGATCAAAGTGGATTTTCCAGCCCCGTTTTCCCCGAGCAACGCCAGGATTTCACCGTCACCCAGACTGATCGACACATTGCACAAGGCAACGGTGCCACCAAAACGTTTGGTCACATTCTCAAAACTGAGCAAAGGTGACGGCAAGGCGTTTCTCCCATTTGTCGCTGCTTCTGTGGCAGCAATCAAATTGTTATCGATAACATCCATATGCCCGATTGGGACCAGAGTCAATCAACCCGCAATCACTTTCCGTCGAGAAGCCGCATGGCCTCGGCGCTGTCCTTCGGCCCCAGCCCCATGGCCACCAAAATGCGGTGAATGTCGGTCACGGCACTGGTCAAAGGCAAAGGTGTTTTCGTTTTCAGCGCAAAGGCTTGAACAGAGTCGAGGTCCTTCAACATATTGTCGAGACGGCCCGTGGGTGTGAAATCCCGCCCCGCAAACTTCGCCATGAACTCCTGCATGATGCGGCTGTCGGCGCGGCCGCCTGCCAAGGCCGCCGGAATCTTCGCAGGATCAACACCACCTGCCTCGGCGAGCTTCACAGCCTCAGCCACAGCTTGAAATGCGAGCGCACAGAGCAATTGGTTCACCAACTTGGTCGTCTGCCCTGCCCCACTGCCGCCCATGAGCGTGTAGTTTGCGCAAAGGTCCTTCATCACCACGCGGCCCCGTTCAAAGCTTTCGGAACTTCCACCTGCCATCACCGTGAGCTTGCCCGCAAGTGCACCTGGCATGCCGCCTGAGAGCGGGCAATCCACCCAGGCCATGCCGGTTGATGCTTCCAGTTGGGCGGACATCTCCACTGTTGCGGCAGGATCAATCGACGACATGTCGATCAGCAACTTTTCTGCTGTCGCGGCACGCGCAACTCCATCAGCGCCAAATACTGCCTTGCGCACGATGTCGGCATGGTTGAGGCTGAGAACCACAAAATCGGATGCAGCAGTTGCCAGCGATGCAGTGGCGGCGGCATTCGCACCTCTGGCCACAAGTGCCGCAACCTTTTGTGCGTCAAGATCAAAAACCGATACGACATGACCGCATTGCAAGAGGCGGGTGGCAATGGCGCTCCCCATGATTCCAGCCCCAATGATTGAAACCTTGCGTGGCATGTCAGCTCCTTCCCTTCTGCAGAAATTCCAAAGCAGCGTTCAGTATGGCATCAGGCGAGTGATCGATGCTGAGGACGATGGCATCTTCATCCGGCGTCGGAACTTCGAGTGTTGCCAGCTGGCTGGCGAGCAACGAGGGCGGCATGAAGTGGCCTCTCCGCGCCGAAATGCGCTGCTGCAGTATTTCACGAGAGCCGTGCAAAAGCACGAATTTAACGGGTCTTTGCGCTGCATCTGCGATGGCCACGCGATAGGCCTTCTTCAATGCGGAACATGACACAATATGGCCTTTTTCACCCTTCAGCGACGCGCCGACTTGCGCGAGCCATGGCCAGCGGTCGTCGTCTGTCAATGGGACGCCCGATGACATCTTTGCGACATTCGCGGCAGAATGCAGCCTGTCACCTTCGGTGAAGCCAATGTTGAAGTGAGCCGCCAATGCTTTGCCAATGGTGGTCTTGCCGCAACTGGCAACCCCCATCACGACAACGGCGTCAAAGAACGGAAGTGATGCCGCCATCAACATAGAGAATATGTCCATTCACGAAAGAGGACGCGTCGGAAGCGAGGAATACGGCGGCACCAATCAATTCATCGACCGTGCCCCAACGACCGGCTGGCGTGCGCTTCTCCAGCCAGTTTGAGAACTCCGGGTTGTCAACCAGCGCCTGATTGAGCGGTGTTTTGAAATAACCTGGTCCAATTGCATTGACCTGAATGCCGTGCCGCGCCCAATCGGCACACATGCCCTTGGTCAGCATTTTGACGGCGCCCTTGGTCGCCGTGTAGGGCGCGATTGATGGCCGGGCCAACTCACTCTGAACAGAACAGATGTTGATGATCTTGCCCTGTTTGCGAGCAATCATTCCCTTGGCCACGGCCTTGCCCACAATGAACGCACTTTCGACATTGACCCGCATGAGTTCACGCCACTTGGCCAACGGATAGTCCTCCAGCGGAGTGCGAAACTGCATACCCGCATTGTTGACGAGAATGTCGATGGGGCCCTGTGCCGCCTCAATCTCGGCCACCTTTGCTGTGGCTGCGTCTTCATCCGTGACGTCAAATGCAGAACTGTTCGCTTTCAGACCTTGCGCACGCAAATCTGTCTCAGCAGCGGCAAGTCTGCCTGCGTTTCGGCCATTCAACACAACTGTTGCACCTGCCCGCGCCAGGCCTTCGGCGATTGCGAGACCAATGCCCTGGCTTGAACCTGTGACCAAGGCGCGACGTCCTGCAAGGTTGAAAATTTCGAGTGACATAGTCTTTCCCTGCATGATGGCTGCCGGCAGTCTTGACCCAAACCTAAAGCAAAACTATCATGTTATCGCTAACATAAGCAAGTGACCAGGGGCCGACGATGCCAAAACCAACTGTCCTCATGACCGGTGCCTATCCTGATTGGGATATGCAGGCCCTAAAAGCCGAATATGACATCATCAAATTCTGGGAAGCGTCCGACAAGGACATGGTGTTGGTGAGCCGAGGCTCGGACGTGCGGGCGATCGCCACGCGCGGCGACCTCGGCGCCGACAGGGCCTTGATTGACCGCCTGCCCCGCCTTGAAATCATCGGCTGTTTCGGCGTGGGCACTGATGGCATTGATCGAAGTGCAACAGGCCCGCGCCGCATTAAAATCACCAACACGCCCGATGTCCTGACCGAGGATGTCGCCGACCTCGCATTTGGCTTGATGCTCGCTTTGGCGCGCAAAGTCGTGAAGGGTGACCAGATGACCCGCGATGGTTCATGGGCCAAGGGAAATCTTGAGCTCACGACACGTGTGAACGGCAAGCGCCTGGGCATTGTCGGTCTTGGCCGCATCGGCAAGGCCATCGCGCGGCGCGGCGAAGCCTTCAACATGCCGGTATCCTATTTTGGTCGGCACATGCAGGAGAACGTCGCCTTGAACTTCCACAGCAATCTCGAAGCACTTGCCGCCAACAGTGATTTTCTGGTTGCCATTGTGCCAGGTGGGTTGGAAACCACCGGACTAGTCACTGCCGCCGTGTTGAAAGCGCTTGGACCGGAAGGGTACTTCATAAACGTGGCACGTGGTTCGGTGGTTGATGAAGCCGCGCTGCTTGACGCGCTGGAACAGAACATCATCAAGGGTGCGGGACTCGACGTCTTTGAAAATGAGCCACATATTGATCGTCGCTTTGCCAAGCTGGAGAATGTGGTCTTGCACCCGCACCATGGCAGCGGCACAGTGGAGACACGAAAATCAATGGGTAAACTTGTGCGTGAAAACCTGGCCGCGCATTTTGCAGGTCGTCCGCTTTTGACCGAAGTGAGGTGAACCATGAAAGCCATTGTCATTCACAAGGCCAAAGACCTTCGCATTGAAGAGCGCGATCCGCATGAGCCTGGCCCCGGACAGGTGGGCATCGCCATCCAACGTGGTGGCATTTGTGGTTCAGACCTTCACTACTATCGCCATGGTGGTTTTGGCACTATCGTGTTGAAGGAACCCATAGTGCTCGGCCATGAAGTTGCCGGTGAAATCACGGCGGTAGGCAAGAGTGTAGCGGGTCTGAAAATTGGCCAGCGCGTCGCCGTCAGTCCGTCTTTCCCTTGCGGAGCTTGCATCTACTGCCAAAAGGGACAGCAGAACCACTGTCTCGATATGCGCTTCTACGGCAGCGCCATGCGCATGCCCCATATTCAAGGCGCGTTTCAGCAGCAGTTGGTGGCCGAAGCCTGGCAATGCCACGTGATCGCCGATGGTGTTTCGATTGAAGAAGCGGCCTTCGCCGAGCCTCTTGCAGTGACGCTGCATGCGATTGTGCGGGCTGGTTCACTGGCCGGAAAACGGGTGTTGGTCACGGGCTGCGGTCCAATCGGCGCACTCGCCATCGCCGCAGCGCATCTGCACGGTGCGCAGGACATTGTCGCCACGGACGTCTCCAACTTTACGTTGACAATGGCCAAACGAATGGGTGCACGTCACACGGTCAATGTCGCTGAGAACAGCGATGCCATGAGTTCATTCAAAATCAACAAGGGTACATTCCATGTCGTGATTGAAGCTTCCGGCAACGAGTCCGCATTGCGCTTGGGGATTGAATGCCTGATGCCACGCGGCATATTGCTTCAACTCGGCCTCGGCGGAGACATCAGTATTCCCCAGAACATGATCGTTTCGAAAGAAATCGAGATTCGCGGTTCCTTCCGCTTTCATGAAGAGTTCGCTCTTGCGGTTGATTTGATCAACCGTCGCCGTCTTGATTTGAAGCCATTGTTGACCGAGGTGCTGCCACTCCAAGATGCCGTAAAAGCCTTTGACCTTGCGCTGGATCGCAGCAAGGCCATGAAAGTGCAGATTGCTTTCTGATCTTCACGTGCTTTCGCGCACGATGACTTCGTAGTCGGTCAGGATGGTTTCAGGGGCAATTGGCTGAGCGTTGCGCTCACCTTCTATGGCCCGCAACAAAAGCTCTCCTGCGTTGTTGCCGATGTCATAACAATGCACGCCCACTGTGGTGATCGCGGGATAACAAGTGCCGGAAATTTCAAAATCACCAAAGCCCGCCAAGGCGATGCGCCCCGGCACGTTCCAACCTCTGCGATGACACTCCATCAGGGCCCCAAAAGCGGAGAGGTCTGAAACGCAAATCGCGGCTTCAACCTCGGGCCATTGTTCCACCAGCCGCACCAAAGCTTCACCGCCCTGCCGCATGGAAATAGGCGGCGTGCCAAAAGAGATAACACGACTTTCGGTAAGGCCGAGTGCACTCATTGCCGTTTCATAACCCGCACGCCTGTCGGCACCGCGTGTGTCTCGGTTTGTTGTTCCTCCGATGAAGGCGATGCGTCTGTATCCGCGTCCGTGCAGATGCCGCACCAATGCTGCTGACGCCTCAGCATTGGAGAAGCCTACGACGTGGTGCACTGGTGATTTCGGCAAGTCCCATGTTTCAATCACGGGGATGCCGCTGTTCTGCAAGAGCTTGCGTCCCCGCGGCGTATGCCTCCCGCCCGTCACAACGATGGCTTCCGGCCTCCGGCGCAGCATGGATTCAATCAGGCTTTCCTCCTTCTCGACGGAATAGTCCGTGTAACCGAGGAGCAACTGAAGCCCCGTGCCTTGAAGTGCATCGGTGAGGCCGCGCGCTGTATCGACAAAGTTGGAGTTGTTGATGGAGGGAATGAGGGCAGCGACAAAGCCCGTGCGCTTCGATGAAAGACTGCCCGCAGACTGATCCAGCACATAACCAAGCTCTTCCACAGCGCGGATGATACGGTCACGTGTTTCCTTGGCGATGGACGTGCCATCCTTCAGAGCGCGCGACACTGTCATCGTTGAAACGCCAGCACGCAACGCCACGTCAGTCATGGTCGGTGCCGCTGTGCGCTTCTCAACTACAGATGTTGCCTGACTCTTTGAACGCGGCATGGCCTTCATGTGCGATAGTTGTTATCGATAACAGATGATAGCGGCGAACGCGCGGTAATGACAAGGACGTTTCATCGACTGCTGGAAGCAGACGCTGCGAAAAACCCAACTGACGTTCTACAGCAACCTGCGTTCAATGGAATGCAGGTTGCTGTAGCATATTGAATCTGGAGCAACTTTCGCTTCGCCAATGATTCATTTGCTCGTCCGATGCTCTGGCGGTTGCATCAATTCACATGCTTGTGTCGCGCCGCTGCAACCACGATTGACCACGAGCGGCAACCGCGCAGTGGTGAAGCGCCAACTTCCACTCCACAATATTCTGCCCCCTACTTGGAACTGACAAGGTTCAAGAATTCTTCGAACTTACCCTCGTCAATATCAACCTCATGCTCAGGCCCCGGGTAAGCCCCTGTCCGGACATCCAGAACAAACTCCTTGATTGCCTTTACGCGCAGACCTTGAAGCTTGCGCTGCTCCTCGGCCAAGTCGGCGAATTTCTTTGAATGCCTCGGATAGTGCCCGGTGTTCGTGCCCAGCACATCAGAGCTGAACAGATATTGCGTATCACAGGCGGTTCCACAGCCCATACCTTCGGTCAACATGCCGGTATTCTGCGAGAGAAAGGCCGCGATCTTGACCGGGACCACTTCGATTTCGACGGCCCAGGCCCCGGTATTTTCGAGGGCCTTCATTTTAAGGTAGATTCCGGCCGCCTCAGCCGGCGACTTGCCCACCGCACGGAAATTCGTCCAAGTTGCCCAACGGGGTACCAACCCGATATGGCCGGTCACGGGAATGCCTTCCCTGGCCATTGCCTCCACGATGCCAAGGCTGCCGGCAAAGTAAAAGGCATCCGCCCCCAGCTCCATTGCTTCGAAGCCCCGGCGTATGCCGTCGGACGGGCTGCAGATCCAGCCCTGCGGGCAGCTCACCTGGATAAAGGCCATGGGGGCCGCCTTCCTGATCGCAGCCAGCTTCCCATCAACCTCGCAGGTCAAAATCTCTATTCCGGCTTCCTCGGCGGCGGCGGCCTCAAGCTCATCATCGACGTGCATCTCAAGGATCTTCCGCTTGCCCTTTTGGCTGAGCAAGTCATGGACGGAGGGTTTTTTCACAATCATTGTCCGCTTAGCCGAGTTGAATATGATCTTTGCCACCGTCAACATTGACCCGATGGCATTTAAATTTGATGGAAACCGGAGGATTCCTGGGTTCGCCCGTCTTGTAGTTGAAGCGCTCGGTGTGCTCGGGGCATTCGATGATGTCGTCCATGATATGGCCATCGGCAAGATGCACCTTCTCGTGGGTGCGGAGGCCATCACTGGCAAAGAACTCGCCGTCCGGCGACCAGCAGATCGCGAATGTCTGTTCCGAATGGTCCGGGCGGATCACGTCGTCCCTGTCGATTTCATCTGCGTCACAAGCTTCGACCCATACGGCCATTCATCTTACTCCCTGGTTTTCAAGTTGCCGGTGGTGGCGAAGCGTCCGCTATTCCGCCGCCGCAGCCAGATCGTGCAAATCCTCGCGGTACGGCCGTGCCGTCGGCGGCAACTCGCGTTTCAAGAAAAACTCCTCGTTGCGAAGCTGGCGCAGCAGCACCGGAAACATCTCCTTGTAGGCATGCCACATTGATGGGTTAGGCACCGGGAGGTCATGCTTGATCATCTCATGAAGCCTGGGCAGTTCATAATACGGCACCATCGGAAACATGTGATGTTCAACATGGTAGTTCATGTTCAGATAAATGAACCGGCTGACCGGATTCATGTAAACGGTACGGGTGTTGAGCCTGTGATCATTCACGTTGTCTGCCAGGCCGCCGTGCTGCAGGAGTCCCACAAGCACCATGTGCCAGGCGCCATAGAGGCGCGGCAGGCCGATCAGCATTAGCGGCAGCCAGGAACCAAAATAGATGCCGAACGCCAGCGTTGCCGCGTAGATTGCCATATGGACCCGGGCAGCCCACACTGCCTTTGCCTGCTCCATTTCGGGGATGAAACTTTCTTCCTCATTGCTCAGCCTGCCGATGGCGTTTCTCAACAACGCCCCCGTCAAATGCCAGGTATCAACAATACCGAAAAAGTTGAGCCCCATGCGCAGAAGGTCCGGCGGGCGCATCAACGCGATTTCCGCATCACGGCCAACAATGATCGTATCCGTGTGGTGGCGGACATGACTCCAGCGCCACGTCACCGGATTGCGCATCTGCATGAAACTCCCGATCTGGTAGATCAGGTCATTCATCCAGCGCGTCTTGAAGGCCGTTCCATGGCCGCATTCGTGCCAGCGCGCGTCGCTTGAGGAGCCATACAAGGTTCCATAGACAAGGAAAAACGGCACACACTGCCACGTTCCCCAAAAATAGACGCAACCCCATGCCGAAAACACGATTGCCGCCAGCCAGATGATGGCATCCCGGATCGCTGGCCCATCGCGCCTTTGCATCAACTTCTTCATTGTCTCGCGCGGGACATCGGTGTGATACCACTCGGCTGATGCAAGGCCGCTTTCAATCGCCGCGCGCGTGTCTCGGCCGACAAGGGAATAGTCTCGTCTGTTCAGGGTTGCGGACACTTGCGCTCCTCTTCATTTGGCCTTCATGAAAACCGCTAGCGGTAGCGGATCTGATTCCACCGGTGGCCGATAAGTGAAAGAATGATGATCAGTCCGTTGAAAAACTGAACGTAAAAGCCATCCAGCCCGGCGGATACGATGCCAACCTGAATAAACGATACGGTTAGGCCCCCAATAGCACCGCCCAAAACCGTGCCGACTCCACCCCACGTCGGGGTACCGCCGACGAATACCGCTGCCAGCGACGGCAACAGGTAGGCTTCTCCGGCTGTTGGCCACCACGTGAAGTTGATCATCGTTGAGAAGATGCCGGCAAGTGCGGCTCCGAGACCCATGAAGATAAATGTGCCGACGCGTATGTGCCTGGTATTGATGCCCATCTGGGCGGCGCTGTCGGGATTGTCGCCAACGCATTTAACCCTGACACCGAATCGATGCCGGTTGTAGATGACAATTGAGCCCGCCACGAAGATGGTTGCCCACAACATCTGCACGGGAAAACCGGAAATCGAGCCTGCGAAGACCTGATAAAATGTGGTTTCCCGCAAATTTAACAGCGGAATTGATTTGCCTCCAGTGGCAATCAGGATGGCTCCACGCAGCAGATAGCTGAGCCCGAGCGTTGCCACCAGCGAGGAGAGTCCACCATAGACAACAACGACACCAATCGCGACGCCGAGCCCCATGCCGACGATTACTCCCGCAGCAGCACTCAGAAAAGGATCGTAACCATTTTGTATGCCGAGCGCGAAGATCCAGCACGCAAATCCCATCACTGCCGGAAACGATAGGTCAATTTCTCCGACCGTAACGATGAACACCAGCGGCACCACAAGGAACAAGGCAACCGGCAAGGTGGTAAGCACGGAGTTGTAAATGCGCCAGTCGGAAAAAACCTTGGGATTGCCGAAGAGGAAAAGCCCCATCATCAGCACAAAAACAATGAGGGTGCCGATCGAGGCGCGGTTGTTGCCCACAAACCGACGCAAAATCCCGCGCTCGGGATATTGCGGGATTGGCTTTTGGGTTATGTCAGCCATCACTCGGTTCCCCTTGAAATGGCAATTTCGGCCATGCGGTTCGACCCCGTGGGATGAGCGATGTGTTCCATAAAGCCAATCAACTTCTCGGCGCTGCCGACGTCCTTCTTGCTCACCTCGAGCGCCACCCTGCCACGGTCGAGCACAATAAAGCGCTCGGCGATATCGAACACGTGGTGGATATTGTGGCCGATGAACAGGATCGAGCGTCCGCTTTCGCGCACCGTCCGCACGAAACGGAACACTTTTTCCGTCTCGGTCAGCGACAGCGCCGTGGTGGGCTCGTCGAGGATGATCAGGTCGGCCTTGTTATAAATGGCGCGCGCGATGGCAACGCCCTGCCGCTCCCCGCCGGAGAGTTGCCCTACAATCGAATCCGGCGAAAACACCTTGGAGGTGAAACCGATTTCCCGCATCAGGCGTTCGG
>JANPDD010000023.1:0-2076 GCA_031431295.1 Hyphomicrobiales bacterium
CGGCACGGACCTGATGAAGGTCTATGATGCCAAAACGCCAAAGCCTGTGCAACTCGGCCATGAGATTGTCGGTCGCGTGTCTGAGGTGGGCGCTGGTGTTGCAGGCTTTGCCATTGGCCCGCGCGTGGCCGTGGCCCATCATGCACCGGACTTAACCTCGCACTACGCCCGCCGTGGCAGCGCCACGCAGGACCCGCAGTTCAAATCCAGCAATGTCTTCCCCGGTGGATTTGCGGAAGTCATTCGTGTGCCTGCCGATCTGGTGCCGCACACGGTTATCCCGGTGCCGGATCATGTGCCGGACCTGCGGGCGGCATTCATGGAGCCGCTGGCCTGTTGTCTGCGGGCGCTGGACCGGGTGAAGGTTGAGGCCGGCGATACGGTGCTGATCGTCGGCGTGGGGGCCATAGGCATTTTGTTCTTACCTTTGTTGCGCGACGCGGGTGCCACCACCATCGCCGCTGATCTCCGCGCCGAACGGCTTGAGGCCGCGCGCGCATGGGGTACGGCGGCGGGAGCACTCGTCGGCCACATTGACATTCCGGCCCTCGTCAAACAGCACAGCGCGGGACGTGGTGCTGATCTCGTTATTCTCACCGCCACCACTGCATCCACGTTGACCTTGGCACTCGATGCCGTCCGCGATGGCGGCACGATCATTCCTTTTGGCGTCAAACCCGCAGCGATGCCCGCCTTTGATGTCTGGCAAATCTACCGCCGTGAAATCAGCGTGGTCACAAGCTACTCCGCCACACCCGATGGATTGGCCCGGGCCATGCGTTTGCTCTCGGGCGATGGCTATGCGCTGGAAAAAACCATCAGCCACACATTTCCGCTGGCCGATGCGCCCAAGGGTTTTGCGCTGTTGTATGAGGTTAAAGCCTCGAAGGTGGTGATCACTTCCGCAGGTACTTCATCAGCGCGTTGATGTCGCCATTGTTGCGGTTGATGACGCCAACAAAGGCCGAGCGCATTTGCCCCGCAAGCCAGATGGACGAGACATTGACATCCTGCACGCGGTATCCACCGCTTGATTTGGTGACCCGGAACATCAGGCGCGAACCCGACTCAGTCCTGGCGTTCAGCGTATTTCCCGAACACCCCACAACCTTGAACCCCGTGCCGGAAAACCGCTCGGCGTGCTTGGCCATGAAACCGCCCATGTAGGTGCGGGCCAGCGCCACATATTCAGCCTCCAAGGAGCGTGGCAGTGATTTGCGGTGCGGCCCCAGGGCAAAAAGCGCAATGCCGCGCAAATCCGCATAGCGCGAGGCGGCACTGGCGAAGGCCTGCGCCGTACCCCGCCTTGCAGCAGAGAGAAATGCATTGCCTGCGCTGTTGACAAAGCCTTCGGCCTCACAGCCCGCGCGGCTGGCGTTCGCCGAAGCCAGAGCAATGAACGCCGACAGGAACAGGGAACGAGCGAATCTCATGGGACCCCCCAACAGCGGGCGGATATTGTCTGCGTCGCTGCTTGGGCGCAAGATGGCTGGCTGGCGTTGCATGCAATAAATTGCCGGATCCGTCGTCTGTCCGTCACGCACCATCGGTGCGCCAGGTCACAGCGCGTTGGCTTGGTCAGCAGACGTGGGCTTGTAACATTTGATACGCGTGAAGGCCTCGCAAGTTTTGCCCGCGCAGGCCATACCGGAATCGAGCACCTTGGCGGCAGGCACGGTGGCGCGGGAAAACATGACCGATTCTGCATATCCTGCCTTCTGGCAGAAATGGTCAGCGGCGGCCTTTCCGCAGGACTGGCCATCGGCCAGACAGGCGGAAATGGCGTGGGCCCCGTCCGTCGGCAGCGAATAGCTGCGGGCCGATGCCGCAGCCGTTGTCGTGGTAAGGGCCAGGAAAATTCCGGCTGCCACAAGGCTTTTCATGCTTTTCATTGTGTTTGATCCTGAAAAGTGGACAACGGTGCGAACCGGCCCAGAGGGGGCGTTAAAGGCCGGCTCGCACACGTCGCACTCCGCCCCCTAGAGTAGGGCGAAACTTGCATCTGCTGTCTTGGCGATGACTGTGACATTGGTTTGCATGGCTGACGCCGCCGTGACGCCATTTTCATGGGTGAAC
>JANPDD010000024.1:0-5959 GCA_031431295.1 Hyphomicrobiales bacterium
CGATACTGGCTAGGGGCCGCGTATGTTTTTCTGTCCAAAGACATTGATGAATTGTCGCGTCATGTTGAAGTGGCTGCCTTCTTGTAAAACTGAGTTTCAGTGCGGGTTGGCCGTGCTTGCCAACTCTCTGAAAATGGTACCGCCACCCCGGCTCGAACGGGGGACCTCTAGATCCACAATCTAGCGCTCTAACCAACTGAGCTATGGCGGCAACTGCGGGCTTCACTAGCCTTGCACAGGCTCAATATCAACATTGAAAAAGGCCCGGAAAGTGTCCGGGCCTTCGCAAATTGCGGTCGCGCCAAAAGGCCGGTGCGCCGCTGTGTTCGTGGTTCAGGCTGCCTTGGCACCAAAACCGGCAAAGGCCTTCGACAGGCCGGATTGCACGGGGGCCGTCGTTTCACGCACCATTGCCACCGTGACGGTGTTGATATCCTGGAACTGCTTGAGGGAGACTTCCGATTGGGCCTTCACGAAATCCTGCTGCAGGGCAAACAGCGCATCCGGTGTCTTCACCGAGGTCGCCTCGCGCCAGAAAGCGAATATGGCCTTGGTGTTGGCTTCGGCAATCTCAAGGCCCTTGGCCTGCAAATCGGCAAAGCGGGCCTGGTAGTACTTGGCGGAGAGGTTGAGCGCCTCAAAACCCTGCTTGGCCACGTCCGATTCGCCTGAGAGCGTGGCATTGGCGGTGTCGATCGTGTCTGTCACGAAATCGCTGGCGAGTTCAACAGGGGTCTTGGTCTTGCGGGTGTTCATGGGTGGCCTCCAAAGTGGTGTGGGGAAATATTCAACCCATCCCTAGCAGCAGTTATGTTGCATTGCAACATAAATTTGTGCATTGCGAGAAATCCCGTGGTGAACAAATACTTAAGCCGTGGTGGACGAGTTCGTTCAAAGTTGATTAACTGGGTCCGAGGCGGAGGACTGCGCAAGCGGCCTCCGATTTATTTCAGGTCTTGTGTGAAGCAGAAAAACCCACCGACGCTTGAGGACTTGCGCCACGTTGCCGAGGCTGCATGGCTGTGGGATGCCGCCAGAAGCCGCATCGTCTGGGCCAACAGCGCCGGAGTTGTCCTTTTTGGCGGCGAGAGTGTTTTTGATCTTGTCGACCGGCCTTTTGACCGTCACGAAGCGGGCGTGGCGCGCATTTCGGCCCTGGCCAATTCACTGCAACCAGGAGAGCGGGAGCCTGCGGCACTTCATTTCCCGTCGGTGGATGAAAGTCTGGACATCTCTTGCCTGTGCAGTCTCCACCTTCTCGCTGACGGTCGCCAGGGCGTGCTGGTGGTGGCGTTGCCGATCCGGCAGCCCATTGCCGATGTCCCTCACTCGATTGCCTTTGCAGCGCTTTCACGATTGCCGCTTGCTGTCCTGATCACTGACAGCGCGGGCGTGCTTCTCCACGGCAATGAGGCGGCGCGCGCCATGGTCAATGTGAGCGACGGCCCCGGGGCCGCACGTTCCTTGCATGGCATCATCTCCCCGCCAGAGCGGGCAGATCATCTGCTCAACGCTCTCAATCAGGCAGCGATCACAAGCGCAATTGAAACCGTAAACGGGCCATTGGGAGCACGTGAGGTCCGCTTCACCCTCACGCGCATGGCCAACAGCAACAATCTCACGGCAGTGCTGGAGGATGTGACGGATCGCCGGGCGCTGGAGCGCAGCCTGAGCAGCCAAACACCTTCACCCATCGCAGAACCGGCACCACCGGCAGCGCTTGCCCCCAGGGTGCGCCAAGATGCGTTTGCCAAACTTGCCAGATCATTGCAGGACAGCATTGATGCGCAAGTCAATGCTGCCCGCGCAGTGTCGGGTGCTGCGGACAAGGACATGCCACGCCACCCGGTGCCGACGGCAATAACCGCCAACGGCGCACCCTCGGAACCCCAGTGGGGAGAACCGCAATTTGTGCCCTTGCCGGTGCGCCAGTCGCTTGAAAAGACAGGCCAAGCCATTTTGATCGGGAGAGGTGAGGCCGGATTTTTTGCGACGACCCAGGCTGCCCAGATGTTGGGCTATTCGGATGCCAAGGCACTTCTCGCTGACCAGGGACTGTGGAACCATGTCCAGGCCAGTGCACAGGCCGGTGCACAGGCTGGTCCCACCATGACTTTGCCCCTGCCGGACGGCAAGGCCGCCGCATTCAGAATGGCAAGCAGCACAATTCCCTGGCTCAACGGTGCCGCGGAACAATTTGTGCTGACGCCACTCCAAATGGAAGTTGGCCAACATGAAACCGGCATGAAAGGAATTGAAACCGCAAGGCGCGCAAGAAAGTCCGCAGGAGCCGTTCCGGCCAACCCTGTTTTGCCTGCGCCAGAACGAGTGCCGCATGAAGCGGTCAGCACGTCCACCGCAGCGGAGCCTTGGAAAAAAACTCACATTTCCGCCGGGCAAATCATTGAGGCAGAAGAATTGAAGGCCATGCTGGATGTGGCCTCGGACGGCATCATCGCCCTTGATGAGACCGGCATGATCCTCAGTTTCAGCGCCGGAGCCGAAGCAATATTTGGCATGCCGCGGGCTGACGTCGTGGGGCGCAACCTTGCGGAGCTCCTGGCGCCTGAATGCCGAAAGTCCTTGCGCGACTACCTCTCCGCACTCAACGGCCCGGGCCTTGCGAGCGTGTTCAATGACGGGCGGGAATTCACCGCAATCGAAAAGCAGGGCGGCGCGCTTCCGCTGTTTGTCACGTTGGGTAAATTGCAGTCCCCCCACTCGAAGGCCGCCTATTGCGCAGTGGTGCGTGACATCACCCAGTGGAAACGAACCGAGCGGGAACTGCGCGAAGCGAAGGATGCGGCGGAAAGCGCCAGCCGCCAGAAATCCGATTTTCTGGCGGGCATCAGCCATGAGATCAGAACGCCGCTCAATGCCATTTTGGGGTTCTCCGAGGTCATGCGCACCGAGCGTTTCGGGGAAATCAAGAACGACAAGTACCGTGGCTATGCCCATGACATCCACACGAGTGGTGCCCATCTCCTGGCGCTGGTCAATGATCTGCTTGATCTTTCCAAAGTTGAAGCCGGAAAGATGGAACTGGATTTCACGGCCGTCAGCATTGGCGATGTGGTGGAGCACGGATTGCGGCTGTTGCAGGAGGAAGCGTCGCGGGCCGGCATTGTGGTGAGAAAATCCGTGGCGGCGGGATTGCCCAGGGTGGTCGCGGACTTGCGGGCGCTGCGCCAGGTGATGCTCAACCTCCTGTCCAATGCCATCAAGTATACAGATGCCGGTGGACAGGTGATCATTTCAGCACAAATTGACAGTGCCGGCGAATTGGTGGTGCGCATCAAGGACCATGGCATTGGCATGAGCGACGCACAGTTGCGCGAGGCCTTGCTGCCATTTTCGCGCGTCGAATCGAGGTCCCGCGAGCGCCAGGGAACCGGCCTTGGCCTGCCGCTGAGCAAGGCCCTGGTTGAGGCAAACCGTGCGCAATTTTCCATCGCCAGCGAACCGGGCAAGGGTACGTTGGCGGAAATCCGCTTTCCGGCCACACGGGTTCTTGCGGAATAGGAATTGCGGCCATGGCTGCGGCAAGCGGGAGCGAAAATGAAGCGGCGCGCATGGCCAATCCCCTGATACGGTTTTCACAGCAGTTTTCACGCTGGCAGTGGCTGGCGGCAGTCTTGTCGCTGCCATTGTTTCTGCCATTGGGAGCACTTCTGTTTCTGGCGCTCTTTGCCGAGCATGGTGCCTGGGCGCACCTGTTCTCGACCGTGCTTCCAGCGATGATTTGGCAGACCATCCTGCTCTGCGCCGGGGTTACGCTCATCACCCTGGTTGTCGGCACGGTTGCCGCCTGGCTCGTGACGTTCTACAGTTTCCCGGCGCGCAATATCCTGAAGTGGTCTTCGCTGTTGCCGCTTGCTGTGCCGTCCTACATCACGGCCTTTGCCTATGTCGACTATTTTTCATACTCCGGCCCGTTTCAAACAGCGCTGCGGCAGTTCGCGGGCTGGCGCACGCCCGCTGAAAGCTGGCTGCCGGAGATACGCTCTCTCGGTGGTGCCATATTCGTCATTGCATTTTCACTCTACCCTTATGTGTTCATGTCAGCGCGCGCGGCCTTCCTCAAGCAACCCATGTCCCACATCGATGTGGCGCGCACCCTTGGGCGCACACCCTGGCAAACCTTCCTGCAGGTCACGTTGCCCCAGGCGCGGCCGGCGCTCGCCATTGGTGCCTCGCTCGTGGTCATGGAGGTTTTGAATGACATTGGCGCGGTGCAGTTTTTTGGCGTCAACACGTTGACGCTTGGCATCTATTCCACCTGGCTTGGCCAGGGCAATCTCGGAGGTGCCGTGCAACTGGCGTTTGTGTTGTTCCTCGGCATTGCGGCACTCATTGGCTTTGAGCAATACATGCGCAACCGCAACAGCCTGGTGCGCAGCGGCAGGCCGGGCCCGCGCATCCAGCGCCAGCCTTTGGGAGGTCTTGCCTCACTTGGCGCCATTCTCGCCCTGTTGTTGCCGATTGCCATTGGCTTTGCGGGACCCGTGCTGCTGCTGTTGCACTATGGCTGGCGGCGCTTCGATGGATTTGCCGATGTGCGCTTTGTGAGCTCGACACTGAATTCCGCCCTTCTGGCGGTGCTGGCCTGTTGTGGCACCATCTTGCTGGCGCTGCTTTTTGCCCATGCCAACCGCAGCGGTGGCAGCACCGCACTCAGACGACTGACCAGCTTTGCCAGTCTCGGCTATGCCCTTCCCGGCACGGTTCTTGCCATTGGCATCCTCATTCCCTTTGGCCTCCTTGATCACGGGCTCAATGCCTCTGCCCAGGCCTTGTTCGGCTGGATGCCGGGACTTGTTTTTTCAGGCGGAATTGCAGCACTGCTCTTTGCCTACGTGACGCGGTTTCTGGTCATCGCCACGGGAACAGTCAATGCCGGTTTTACCAAGATTTCACCGCACCTTGACCAGGTTGCGCGCACTTTGGGTCGGGGGCCCTTCCGGGTGTTCCGGGAGATTCACCTGCCGCTGCTGCGCCCAGCGCTGATCACAGCAACACTTCTCGTATTTGTTGACGCCATGAAAGAGCTTCCGGCAACCCTGTTGCTCAGGCCTTTTGATTTCGAAACATTGGCAACTGATGTCTTCACACTGGCTTCCTTGGGCCAGTTGGAAGAGGCGGCACTCCCTGCCCTTGCCATTGCGGCGGTCGGCCTGATCCCGGTCTTCATCCTGTCGCGGAACTTGCGCGACCCGGCAGGGGGACGTTGACCTTGACGCCGCCCCTCATGTTGACTGGGACCTTGCCTTGAAACAGCCCCAGGAGCTGCGGCATAACAGGCCATGAGACGTGCCTTGCGCATCCTGTTGATCGCCACGCCCTTGCTGGCAGGGCTGGCGTTGGTTCTGGTCATGATCATCCTGCCCGAGATGGTAGCCAACCGCCTCATTGAAAAGGTGCAAGATCGCTATGGCCTGATGCTCGCCGCAGCGGGAGGGGCCGGACTTTCCCTGGAGCACGGGCTCTCGGTGACGCTTGAGGACGTCACCCTGTCTGATCCCAATGAATCAGCCGTGCCCGTTGCCAGCATCAGGCGTGTGTTCATTGATGCGCCTCTGTCCGGGTTGCTTGGCGGGTTCATCCATCACATCAGGCTGCTCGATCCAATTTTCACGTTTGAAGCAGCGCGCGGTGCCACCCTCGCCGGTCCGGTGAAAACCGCAGCAACTGTCGCTGAAAAGAACAAGAACCCCGCACCATTCAGGATCGAAATCGAAAATGGTGCGGTGAAGGCGGCAGACAGTGGTGACGGCGTTTCGATTTCGGCCACCGACATTTCCGGAGTCATCGTCCAGCGCAACGACGGCACGCTTGATTCGAGGTTGCGCGGGCTGGTCAACGACACACCGTCGCGCCTTGAGCTTGCAATCGCGGATGTGGTCCGGGTCAGGGCAAAGGGCTCACCTGCCGACATTTCTTTGACCAGCGATGATGCCCA
>JANPDD010000025.1:0-6470 GCA_031431295.1 Hyphomicrobiales bacterium
AGGGCCGATTTTGTTGCAAAAGTCGGATTTGATTTGATCGATGATGGTGTTTCGGTTTTTGCTGGTGGGTCGTCGGTCATGATCTGAACGCTTTCTCCCTGAGGAGCAGCGTTTGTAGCCGCTACAGGCGTTTTACGTGCATTGTTCAGGCCATACATTCGATCCCTAAACGCTGCGGTGGTGGACGCGCGATCAGCTTGCCGAGACGCCTGAGGTTCTGGGCAATGGCGGCAAGGGTGAACTCAAACTGCGCACCACGAGGTCCGCGCAACCTGAGACGGCCAAGTCTTAGAATGCGTTTGAGATGTGCAAACAGCATCTCGATTTTTTTGCGGTCACGGCGGGTTTGCACATAGCCTTCAGTTTTGGCGATGGCACGCGCCACGTCGCGGGCTTGTTCATGGATATCGCGCGGCACCTTGCGGTGGGGCAATGTTGCACAGCATTTGGATTTAAGCGGGCAGGAGCGGCAATCATGGGTGCTTGCGAGATAGTTACGAGTTGTCCCACCATTGACGAGGGTTCCGGTGGTCTTCAGGGTTTTACCCGCAGGGCAGATATAGATGTCGCGTTCTTTGTCATAGGTAAAGTCTTCGCGTGAGAAAGTTCCATCTTCGCGCTTGGATTTATCGAGGACAGGAATGTGCGGTGCGATGGCTTTCTCGTTCACCAGCCAATTGAGATTGGGGGCTGCGCCATAAGCGGTATCTGCAACGAGCCATTCCGGCTTGATGCCAAAACAAGCCTCGGTTCGTTCGATCATGGTTTGTGATGCGCCGACCTCCGCCTGACGGATGGCGCGTGAGGCTTCGACATCCATGATGACACCAAACTTCACGTCGATCAGATAGTTGTCGGCATAAGCAAAGAACGCCGCGTTGCGCAAAGCCCCCGTCCACTGGGCCGCCGGATCAGAGGGGGAGATGAACTTGGGGGTGACTTCACTTGCGGTGCCGTAAGCGGAGTCATCAAGTGTTGCCAGATACTCCTTCACGGCCCGACTGGCCCGTTCTGGTGCAATATTCCTGTTCCATTCTCCGCCGGGGACCGAACGGTGCTTGTTGGCATCCGCTGCAATCAGGCTGGCATCCACAGCAAACCCTTGGCCACCCACCAAATTAGCGGCAATGCAGTCCGCAACGACACGCTCGAACACTTGCCGGAAGATATCGCTGTCCTGAAAGCGTTCATTGCGAGCCCGCGAGAAAGCCGAATGATCCGGCAGCTTGTCCTCAATGCTCAAGCCGCAGAACCAGCGGTAGGCCAGATTGACCTGCACTTCGCGGCACAAGGCGCGTTCCGAGCGGATGGCAAAGACATAACCCACAATCAGCATGCGGATCATCAATACAGGATCAATCGAAGGTCTGCCCATCGCTGAATAGTGCGGGGCCAGCGCATCATAGACCCAGTTCAAATCCAGGACCGCCGCAATCTCACGCACCAGGTGATCTTCCGGCACAGCTTCCTCAAGATTGAACGAATAAAACAGCTGCTCCTGATCCTGCTTGAGACGACCCATCATTGTCAGCACCCGCTCTCATTGGCTTAACAACACAGGAATCACTGTTCGTTCAAAAATTCAAATCACTTCTGCAACAAAATCGGCCAATGTCCGAAGTGATGTGGTTTGCCTCAACAGCCAGTAGATCAATATCAAGTTTCTCAAAAAGCGGTCCCCACCTCCTGACAGGTTCAGACAGTGGAAGCTTGCCAATCCTGTTTTTGATTTCGCACTCCCACAAGCTGACAACGCTGCAGAAAATTTCACCCTCCCTTATCGCAAGCTCCAATAACCCACTCTCGGATAGCCCGTATGACTTAACGCCAAGAGCCTCCAAAACGAAGTGTGTATCCAGCAGCAGCCTCATTTCTTCGGCGGCAATAGGTCAGGCAGCGGTCGCAGTAGGAAATCTTCCGGCAGCGGATCATCGAAGTCAGCAGGGATGTAATCTACAACGGCGCCAATTCCCTGTTCTTCCTTGTATTTGCGCAATGCCTCCCAATTCACCCCAGTCTTGCGTGGTTCATGCTTTTTCATGTCAACCACCGGCTTGCCATCGCGGGTAATGGTGACGCGCTCGCCCGCCTCGACCTTGCGGAGAAGGGCTGTGAGCTTGTTTTTTGCTTCCTTGACCGAGATTTCCATGACCCATGGTAGCTACCAGTAGCTACCAAGTCAACTACTCATCCCGGCGATAGCTGATGACGGAAATGTAGCGGGCCGGGAGCTTGCGTAGCTCTTCCGGACCGTGGGGGGCTTCGGCATCAAAGAACAGGGCGTCGCCGGGGTGCATGTCATAGGTCTGGTCGCCATGGCGGTACACGACGTTGCCTTCCAGCATGTAGAGGAACTCAACACCCGCATGCTGGAACGTCGGGAAAACGTCTGTCTCCTTGGTGAGGGTGATCAGATAGGGCTCCACCATGACAGCGCCGTGGGGACTGTGGCCGAGCAACTGATACTGATGGCCCGCCCGTGTACCCCGGCGCTCGATCGTGAGGCCCTGCCCCGACTTCACGAAAGTCGCATCCCGGAATTCCTCAAAGCCCTTGAACAGGGCCGTGAGAGACACCTGAAGGGCGCGACTCAGTGCTTGCAGAGACGCCAGTGAAGGGGAGGTTGCGCCATTTTCAATCTTTGAGAGCATGCCCGCCGACATGCTTGAGGCATTGGCAAGCTCGGAAATAGTGAGCCCCAGTTTTTCCCGGTGGCGCTTCACCTCGCGGCCGATGGATTCCTCCAGGTGGCGCGGCGGAGGCGTGCCTTTATGGGGGTTTTGGAACTCTTCCGGCCTGTTGCCCTTTGCATCTTTCAACATCTGCACCACCATAACCGTGTCAATTTCATCAGAATCTGTTGCAGCGCGGGAGAGTCTCGCAACGCACAAATCCCGGGCATCCTTGACTTTCGTCCAATACGGATGTTTCCTGACATAAAACAAAGTTGCCCCGCAGCAAACAAAACATCAAGGGGCAGGTTCGCACGCGGCGGGGAAACAAGCGGGCTTGCGGGAGGAAACAAAATGTCTGACCTCAATCAGAGGATTGAGGCCATGTACCGCTCAGATGTGCGCGGTGCCTGGGCCTTCGTGGCGGTTCTGTGGATCGTCGTCCTCTTCGTGCTTTTCATGTCATGGCCCCATATTCCTGACAGCGGCGTGCGCATTGTCTCTTTGCTCGCGGCGGCGGCGGTCCTGATTTTCAACACGGCGTCGATTGCAGCCATGGTCAAAAACTATGCCGCCGACAAGGACTTCATCTATGGTCTTGATATCAAGACCCTGGATGAATCCCGCAAGAGCCAGAGCTGAGGGAGGCATCAATGGCAAAATACACTCCGCCCGAACAATCCAAGGGCATGCAATGGGTTGATATCGTTTTCGTCGTCGCTGCCATCTTCCTGGCGCTGTGGCTGCCGCTGCAAGCCGGATGGGCAGGCGTCTCACGCGCCATCCAAGTGATTGAAAATCCGACGTGGGAAGCGCTGGGTCAAACGCCTGCGCAGGTCGAACAATGGGTCAAACTCGGCTTTGCCGATGCGGCTGCCGCCCATGACATCATCCAGAACAAGTTCGACTACACGATCGACTGGATTCAGCTCATAATCATGACGATCGTGCTCATCGCCTATTTTGTCTTCCTCTTCCGGGCCTCCGACCAGGAATACCGCGAAGTGATCGACGAAAAATTCAACGGCAAATAGGGAGAGACAATCATGTGGATGACTCTCGCAAATGTCGGATGGGTGGTTTCTGCGGCGCTTGCACTGTGGATGCTCTATGACTGGTACAGGACGGACTCGGCCTATTCCGAAGCAATGCTGACCTCATCCCGCGAAGGCGAGATTGAGGCCATCACTGAAAAACACAAAATATAAGGAGGCGACAATGGCAAACACTGCATCCGCCGGTTCGGCTCCCCAAAAAGTCTCGCTTTCGCGCGTCCTTGGCCCGGCCCATGTTTGGGCGCTGGGTGTCGGCATCGTGCTGGTCGGCGAATACACCGGCTGGAACTTTGCCGCCGACAAGGGCGGCACACTTGCAGCCCTGATCATCTGCTGGGTGGTCGGGCTCCTCTACACCTCTGTCGCCATGATTGACTCGGAGGTGACGTCAACCGTCGCCGCCGCAGGTGGTCAATACGCCCAGGCCAAGCACATCGTCGGGCCTTTGATGGCCTTCAACGTGGCGCTTTACCTTGTCTTCGCCTACACAATGCTCGAAGTTTCCAATGCCATTCTCATTGCGGACACCATCAAGTCCTACGCTGGTGAAAGCTTTGGCGAGTGGCATTACCGAGGCATCATTGCTACAGTCATCGTCGTGCTGGCCGCCTTGAACTATCGCGGCGTGTTGATGACGCTGAATGTCAACTTCGTCATCACGGCCATTGCCTATCTCGCCATCATCATCCTGTTCTTGTCGGTGCAGCCGTGGAGCCAGGGTGCGGTGTTGAAGCTTGGTGAAATGGTGACGCCGGAGAATGCCCTGCCTTATGGCTGGATCGGCGTGATCGCCGGATTCCATTGGGGTATCTGGTATTATCTCGGCATTGAAGGAACGACACAGGCTGCCGAAGAAGTGCGCTCCCCTGCCCGTTCTCTTCCCTACGGGACCATGGCGGGCATGATCACGCTGCTGATTGGCGCGTCGCTGACCTGGTACGTCTGCGCCTCGCTGATGCCATGGCAATATTTGGGCTTCACTTATTTCCCACTGCTTGACGCCGGCAAACTCACCGGCAGCAAGACATTGGAAACGATGATGTTCGCCGCCACCATTCTTGCTGCCGTGGCCTCGGCCAATGGCTGCATCAACGATGCGGCGCGCGCCTGGTTCTCGCTCGGACGTGACCGCTATCTGCCAACGTGGTTCTCGGCGGTGCATCCGAAATTCCGCACACCTTATCGCTCGATCGTGTTCCTGGTTCCGATTGCCCTGGCCTTCGCCTTCATCGCAAACCTGGGCCAGGCCATTACCTTCTCGATCCTGTCGGGCGTGCTGCACTACACCTTCATGTCGGTGAACATCATCATGTTCCGCAACAAGTGGCCGCTGGGAACAATCCGGCGCGGATACACACATCCGTTCCACCCCTTGCCCGCAGTCGTGCTGTTCATCCTTTGTGTGGTGACGTTCTTCGCCATCTTCCTCGGCTATGGCGCGCAACTCACGGCCATGGTGGTGTTCTACATCATCATGTCGCTCTGGTTCCATTTCTACCGCTACCAGTATGTGCGGCGCGGCGACCAGTTCACCATGCCGTGGCCGAAGCCCAAGGGATATTGAGCCTGCCAATAAAAAATAGAATGGCCCGCTGGCATCCGGCGGGCCATAGTCTTTTCCGGTGGTGCGTGTGACATGAGCCCAGTGCAACTCATACTTGGCGGCGTATTGGCCGTGATTCTCGCTTGGCTCTATGTGCGGCAATTGTCGCGAAGGGCCGCACAGGCGCAAACAGCAGCGACGCTCTTGTTTTCAGATGTCTTGCCGCTTCTTGAAAATGCTGAAATGCGGGCGGGCGAAGCAGCCGGAAGCTGGAAGGCAACAGGGCGGTTTGGCGGCGAATTCTTTCAATTCACCAGCGTCACCGATACATTGGCCTTGCGCAAACTGCCAAGCCTCTGGCTGTTGGTGACATTGCCAAAGCCACAATCCTTGCAGGCCACTTTTGACGTGATGCGGCGCCCCGCAGGGCCGACGACGTTTTCAAACTTTGAGCATCTGCCGTACACCCTGCCGACGCCCCCGGAATTGCCAGAGGACGCGATCGTGAAGACTGATGGCGAGGCACAGGTGATGCCGCTGAAGGCCATGAGCACGGCCTTGCAGATCCTGGCCGCGCCGCGCGGAAAGGAACTTCTGCTCTCGCCCAAAGGTCTGCGGTTGGTGGTGCAGATTGCCGAGGCAGACCGGGCGCGCTATGGCGTGTTTCGTGAAGCGCGCTTTGAAAATGCCAGGATTGAAAGTGCGCTTGCGACCACGGTCATGAACGCCCTCTTGGAAATGGACAGGAAACTGGCAGGCAAGCATGGCTGACCCAACGCCGAACCCCTACAAGATTCTCGTGGCGTCAGCGTTGCTGCCGGGGTCTGGCCACGTCTGGCTGGGGCAGGCGCAACGGGGATTGACGTTTCTGTTTTTCATGGTGGTGCTGGGCTGGGCCAGCGCCAAGGTGATGCCGGAAACATCGAGCTTCATTGGCCGGCACATTGGTGGTGTATTCATCTACGGCATGTGCCTGCTTGACGCCTACAAGACGGCTCGCGTGCGATTTGAAACCTCGCGTCATGGCAGCAAGGCTGACGGGCCAGATGACCCCACGGCGCGCTAGACTCTGATTTCATTTGAATGATCCGTAACCGGCATTTCGGAAGTAGTTTTGACACTCTGTTGGGGAGATCGTCGGCAAGACGTCCTTGATGGCCGCTTCGACTTCTTCGACAGTCCTGCCCATGGCTTTGCGCA
>JANPDD010000026.1:0-10036 GCA_031431295.1 Hyphomicrobiales bacterium
GTTTCCTGCCGCTTTTCGAAGCCATAGCCCGTCTATCATCACTCCTATGCCCAAAACAGCTTGACCCAGACGCTCCGGTGAAAGCACGCACGCCATCACCGATGCCAGGTTGGAATTGAGCCTTCTGTAAAAGATGTTTTGCAGTCGTCCGTACTTCGGGTCCGAGCCGGCAGCGGCACAAACGGAAAGCCATGCTTTGGCGGTATTGCGCTCAAAGGCGTGGCTAGGGAAATTGCCCTCCACTATCGCAAGAAGTCTCTCCCATCGTGACTTGGCGCGGTGAAGCCTGGCAACCACATCTTCCATGAGGATTCGATTGTTGTAGCAAACCATAGCAAACAACACTTCCTCCTTGCCCTTGAAGTAGTAGGCGAGGATGCCGGGCGACATGCCGGCCTCGTGGCAAATACGGGTCGTCGTCATTCCGCCCAATCCATGTTCAATGAACACACGGTGCGCTGCCTGAACCAGATCAACCCGCCGGATATCCTCAATTGCCGTTCTTTTGCCCTTTAAAGCCATGCTTGTTTATAGCAATTTAATTTATTGCATGCATATACAAAAAATTGAATTGACATACAATTTCTGATCTTTAGTGTTTGGCTGTCGTCAATCAGGGAAGGGAAACCCAATGCTCAAGGTTTTGCAAATAGCTGGTCTTGCAACAGTTTCGGCAATCGCGCTCAGTTCGGCCACAGCCGCGGCAGAACCCGCATCCTGCGAAAAGATCAGGATGGCTGAACCTGGTTGGAATGATCTCGCGTTTACCACCGGCACTGGCATGGTTTTGTTCAAGGCGCTCGGATATGAAGTTGAATCTTCAATACTCAGCATCGAAATCATTTACAGCAGTTTGAAGAACAAAGACCTGGATGTTTACCTTGGCTATTGGGATCCATCCATGGCCAGCTACTTCGCGCCATACAAAGCCGAGGGCTCCATTGATATGGTGATAGCAAATCTCACTGGCGCAAAATATACTCTGGCTGTTCCAACTTATGCTTGGGAGGCTGGCGTCAAGGACGTGAGGGACCTCGCGAAATTTTCTGACAAGTTCGAAAAGAAGCTCTACGGCATTGATGCAGGCTCGAACCAGCCGATGGTCGATACTGTCAAAGATGCAGAATTCAAAATCGAAGACTGGGAAGTTGTTGAATCCAGCGAAGTGGGCATGCTGAGCGAAGTTGAGCGGCATGTGAAGGACAATGAATTTATTGTTTTTCTCGGCTGGGCACCTCATCCCATGAATGCGATGTTTGATATCAAGTATCTCACGGGTGGAGACAAATACTTCGGTCCCGATTTTGGTGCGGCAACGGTTTCCACTCAGGTGCGCAAGGGTTACGTTGCGGAATGCCCTAATGTTGGGCAACTCTTGAAAAACCTGACCTTCGACATTGACTATGAAAACAAGGGGATGGGCTATCTCATCAACGACGGCATGAATCAGGAGGATGCCGCCAAGGAAATGATTAAGAGGGACCCTGAAAGGCTCAGCAAGTGGCTCGACGGCATTACCACAATTGACGGCAAGCCGGGATTGCCCACTGTGCGGGCGGCACTCGGACTTTGAGCCGGGTAAATGAGCGATGTCATGCTTGCCGCGACGATGGACGGCTTCGGTCGTCCGTTGCGAATCCAGCAAGTTGCCCGGCCGAAACCCGGTAGAGGCGAAATACTGATCCGCATCGAGGCGAGCGGTGTTTGCCACACTGATGTTCATGTTTGGAAAGGTGATGTGCGTCCGGAGCGCGCTCCCTCACCGTTCATTCTTGGACATGAGGGGGTGGGCATCGTCGCGGCGGTAGGGCCCGATGTTCCCGATTGGTCGATTGGAGATCGTGCTGGAGCAGCGTGGTTGCACAACACCTGCGGGCAGTGTGCGGAATGCCGGGAGGGCGAAGAGTCTTTCTGCCAGTTTCAAATCGCGCATGGGTTCAACGCACCGGGAACCTTTGCCGAGTATACGGTGGTTGATAGCCGCTACGCGGCGCGACTTCCCCTTGGCGACGCAACTGCACTCGCGCCTCTATTGTGCGCCGGGCTTACCGCCTATGGTGCAATCCGGCGTGCTGAACTGGCCGCAGGTGAATGTTGCGCCATATTCGGATGCGGAGGCCTCGGCCTGTACGCGGTCCAACTTGCGGCTCGCGCTGGCGCAAGGGTGATCGCTGTCGACAAGGACGAGGGAAAGTTGGCACTCGCCACAGCTTATGGTGCCCAGTCGACGGTGCGCGCTGGATCAGATTTGGCAAGTCAATGGAATCCCAATGACCGAGCGCACGTCTGCATAAATTTTGCTCCGACCACGGCCACTTGGGATGCGATGGTTGCAGCCATTCGCCCACGCGGCCGCATTGTTGCTGCGGCGATGGTGCCGGAACGTGTCGCACTCAGCCAGGAATGGCTCGTGGCCAGCGGGGTGCGCATAACTGGAACCAGCGTTGGCACGCGTGCTCAGATGTTGGAACTGATGAACTTCCACTCTGCAAAACCGTTTGTCAGCGAGATCACCAGAATCCCGCTGCAAGAGGTGACAAATGCGCTGATGGCGCTCGACCAGGGAACTGCAAAAGGGCGGTTTTGCATCGTGTTCTGACCCTTGCTCTCCAGCTGCCCTGTCCAATGTTGAATAGAGGCAATGATGCCTTTGAAGTGAGCCCCGCAATTTCCTCCAGAACGGTAAAGCGGTGGAGGTATCCAGGGAAGGCCATCGCCCGTTGCTCTAGAAGTGACCCGGCGGGCTTTGTGTTTGTTGGCTTCAGGGTGCTAAACTTCGTGCCGAATCAACTGGAGGCACCACCCATGACACTGAAGCTCTCGGCACCAACCACCCTTATGTTCGTCATTTCCGTTGCCATTGCCGTCCTCGCGGCCTTGTCGGCGCTTGGCACGCTTTCGATCCTGCCCATCGCCTCGGTGTGGCTTATGGGCATTGCCTTTGTGGTTCTGGCGGTGGCCTGCCTGTTTAAGGGCGCCTGATAGGCCTCAATGACTGAATGCCCGCCGCTCCTGCACGGAGCGGCGGGTTTTGTTTGGAAAGTCGTATCGGGTGCTATTTGTTTTCGGGGCCGCAGGCCCATTCGGTGGCGCGGTCGCAGGGCACAACGGAGCTGAATGATCCGGTGATGTCCCCATCGCCTTGCTCGTAGTTTGCTGAACCAGTGGCCGTCGTTTCCAGCGGACCAACATTGGCCAGAGCAGTTCCACTGGTGATATCGCGGCCCTGTTCGTCCATTTCGGGATGCGCTGAGGCGGCCCCTGTGAGCAGCAGCAGGGCTGCGCCGAATGACAGGTGAAGGGCTGATGTGCGGATTGTCTTGAACATGATGATCTCCTGTTTGTTGTCCATCCCACCGGATGTGAGGGTGAACTTGCAGGGAATGCGTTTCCGGGTCTCAAAACCGGAGCCGAAAAGTTGCGAAGACTTCCGAAACGGGCTTAATTCAGCACCATGGCTGAGCGCGACCATGAATTCGGCCCCTATGTGTTCCATGGCAGGCGCAAAACCCTCCTGAAGAACGGCTCGGTGGTTCCGGTCGGGCAACGCGGACTGGCGCTCCTTGAAAAGCTGCTGGCGGCAGATGGCCGGGCCGTTTCCAAAGACGATTTGCTGAACGCCGCCTGGCAGACCGTCAACATCGAAGAAAGCAATCTCACGGTGCAGATTGCCGCCTTGCGCAAGGCGCTGGGGCGAAAGCCCGATGGCGAGGAATGGATCGCCACAGTCCAGCGTCTTGGCTATCAATTTGTTGCCGCTGCTGGTCCTTGGAATGGTTCTGAGGGTGCCGGACGGCGAGCAGGTATGGCGGCGAAACCGTCTCTCGCCGTCTTGCCCTTTGCCAATTTCAGCAATGACCCCGAGCAGAACCACTTTGCCGATGGCCTGGCGGAAGACCTGATCACCGACCTTTCAAAAGTGTCCGGACTTCTGGTGATTGCCCGGCATTCGTCTTTTGCCTACCGCAACAGCGCAGCCGACACCAAATCCATTGCCAGCGCATTGGGTGTCAGTTTCATTGTCGAGGGGAGTGTGCGCCGCTCAGCCCAGCTTGTGCGGATCAATGTCCAGCTCATCGATGCCGAGAGAGGTATGCAGATTTGGGCGGATCGATTTGACGGTGAATTGCAGGATGTGTTCAAACTGCAGGACGAGGTGGTGAAAAAGATTGTTGCGGCACTGTCGGTGAAATTTTCACTGCCGGCGCCGGTGGCCAGCAGGCGGGCGCCCTCTCTCGAAGCCTATGATCTTTTTGTTCGCGGGCGCCTCTTCAGCATGGAATCGCCGGAAGCCAACCGCATGGCCCGTCCCTTGCTGGAGCGCGCCTGTGCCATTGATCCGGGTTTTGCCGAGGCCCACGCCTGGCTTGCCCTGAACCTCAACTTCGGCTGGATGTATTGTTTTGATCTTGATGCCCGCACCCGCGTCCGGCAGCTTGTTGAGCAGGCGATCAGCATCGATCCTGCAAATGCCGATGCCCATATGGTGCTGGGCTATGTACTCGCCTACAACGGCACAGCGGAACTCGACACCGCGCAACAACAGTTCCAGTTGGCATTGGAGATCAACCCCAACCATGCCGATGCGCACCTGTTTCTGGGAGATCTGCTGGTCCTGATGGGTCGCCCGGACGACGCCGTTGCCTCGGCGCGGCGTGCCTTCCAACTCAATCCGCACCCACCGCCGCACTATCACTGGCTTTTGAGCTTTATCCTCTATGCGGCGCGGCGCTACGACGAAATCATGGACGTTCAACGCCGTGACCATCCGCAAGCCATTGGCTTTCAGCGAAATCTCGCGGCGGCACTGGCGCAGCTCGGGAGAATTGAAGACGCCAAGATTGTTGCGAAAGATTTTCTGGCGCTGGTTCCGCAGTTTTCGATGGCAAACTGGCTCAATACGCTGCCCTTTCGCGAGGCAGTGGACGCCGAACACTTTGCCGAAGGTTATCGCAAGGCCGGTTTTCCCGCATGACTCCGGTCAGGCACACTGGCGATGATGGCGTTTCAGTTCGCCGGTTTTTGTTCTCCGGCTTTAGTTCTCCGGATTCAGGCCGGCGGTCTGAAAAAGGTGAATGCGCAATCCGCCATGCAGTGCTGTCAAAGGCTTGCCTGCGAAGGGCAGGCCTGTTGCCTTGGCGAGCGCTGCGTCGGTGGTGATGAGGCCGACGCGCCAGCCTGAAAAACGCTCGCGCAAGGTTTTCCCCAGCGCGCCGTAGAGTCCGAAGAGCCCTTTCCTTTCGCCAATGCGGGTGCCGTAGGGAGGGTTGATGATGACAAGACCGGGCGGACCTTCCGGGGCCACGATTTCACTCACTGATCTGGTCTCAAAACGTGCAAGCGCTGAGACACCGGCGCGCACGGCGTTTGCTGTGGCACTTTTGATGGCGCCGGCATCGCGGTCCGAGCCATGGAATGCAACCCCACCCCGCTCAGCTCCGTTGCGTGACCCTCCCCGAGGATCGGGGAGGGTTGATGTTTTCAATTCGCGCCACGCCTCTTCATCGAAACTTGCCAGGTGTTCAAACGCGAAACTGCGGTTGCGGCCGGGGTTGAGGCCTGCGGCGATTTCCGCCGCCTCGATCACGAAGGTGCCGGATCCGCACATGGGGTCAAGCACCGGCTCCGTGCCATCATAGCCGCAAGCGCGCAGGAACAGTGCTGCCATGGTCTCGCGCAACGGGGCTTTCGCCATGGCTTGCTTTGCGCCGCGCTTGTGCAGGAGGCTGCCGGATGTATCAAGGCTCAAGGTCACCAAGTCGTGTTCGATGCGTGCCATGACAGTGATGTCGGCATCATCGGCAACAGTGGCACCCAGTTCCTCGCGTATCGCTGTGGCGATGCGCTGGGCCGCAGCACCACTGTGGTATATTTTAGATTTTCGGCAAGTCGCTTCCACGCTCACGGGGACGTCGCGGCGCAGAAAGTCTTTCCAGGGAAAGGCGCGGGCACGTTTGTCCAGTTGTGCCAGATGCGAGGCGCGAAACGCGCCGATGCGCGCCAGCACACGGGTGGCGCCGCGTAATTGCAGATTGGCGCGCCATACCTCCGGCCAGCCACCGGTGATGACAACACCGCCTGTGGTGATGCTTGCCACCGCGAAATCAAGGCTTGCGGCCTCTGAGGCGAGCAGGGTCTCAAGGCCGGGAATGGCGACCAGAAAAATCTCAAACCCGGGTTTGACACTCATCACTGGCGCTCCTTTGCGCGAAGACACCCGCGTGCCGATCCCGCCCTCAGCCCTGCCGGGCTTCATCGAGAAACAGTTCACGGAGCTTCCGCGTCACGGGACCGGGCTGACCGCCGCCCACACGCTTGCCGTCAATCTCCACAATGGGCATCACGAATTGCGAGGCGGAGGTAAGGAAAGCTTCATCGGCAGCACAGGCTTCGTCCACGCTGAAGGCGCGTTCCTCGATCTTCACGCCGTGCTCGGCCGCAAGCCGGAACAGGGCGCGCCTCGTGCAGCCCGCGAGAATGCGGTTTGACAGGGGCCGCGTGATGATGGTGTTGTCCTTGACGATATAGGCATTGGAAGATGTGCCTTCTGTCACCTTGCCGTCTTCCACCATCCAGGCCTCGTTGGCGCCCTTCTCGTAGGCTTCCTGCTTGCCGAGCACCGGGGCCAGCAACATCACCGACTTGATGTCACGGCGGAGCCAGCGAAGGTCATCAGTGGTGATGACCTTGACACCGGTGCGGGCATTGGCATTGTCGACCAGTGCCATTACTTGCGGGAATGCCACCAGCGATGACGTGATCTCCTTTGGAAAGTTGAACATGCGGTCTGCCACGCCGCGCGTCACCTGCATGTAGATGATGCCTTCGTTCAGATTGTTTCGCTTCACCAGCTGCTGGTGCATGGCGAACATCTCTTCCTTGGAGCAGGGCCAGGCGATGCGCAGCTCATTGAGGGAGCGCTCCAGGCGCTCCATGTGGGGGCCGTAATCCACCAGCCTGCCGTTGACCACAGGGGTCACTTCATAGACCCCATCGGCGAACAGGAAGCCGCGGTCAAAAATCGATATTTTCGCTTCGTTTTCAGCAACATAGCTTCCGTTGACATAGGCAATGCGGCTCATCCGGCGTCCTTGCGATTTTTCATTGATGTTGCAGTGCAAACCTGAGGGGTTGAGGTGGCCCCTTAAACCCGGGTAAGTCCAAGGTCAACGTCAACAACGCCACGGTCCATCTTGAACCCACCCATCACGGACATCGCCGTCGCGGCGATGCTGAAGCGCGAAAAGAGCCTGTTCCACCAGCGCACTCCCAAATCCAAGGCTCTATCAGACAAGGCTGCACAGAATTGGCTTCGTGGCGTTCCCATGCATTGGATGGTGGACTGGGGAACGCCCCATCCACTGTTCGTGAAGCGCGCTGAAGGCGTTGACCTGACCGATGCGGACGACAACCACTACATCGATTTTTGCCTGGGCGACAGCGGCGCCATGTTCGGTCATTCGCCGCCCGCCGTTGCCGAGGCCCTGGCACGCGAAGGTGCACGTGGCCTGACAACGATGCTGCCTTCCGAAGACGCGGTCGCGGTGGGCGCGCTGTTGCATGAGAAGTTCGGATTGCCGTTCTGGCAGGTGACGGCCACCGCCTCCGATGCCAACCGCGCTGTGTTGCGCTGGGCAAGGGCAGTGACGGGACGCAGTAAAGTGCTGGTGTTCAACCATTGTTACCATGGCTGTGTTGATGACACTTTTGTCACCGGGGATGGTGGCGAAACAAAGGTGATCGCCGGACTCATCGGAGAGGTGCGCGACCTTACGGCCTTCACCACGGTTGTTGAATTCAATGATGTCGAGGCAGTTGAGGCGGCGTTGGCCACCGGTGATGTGGCCTGCGTGCTGGCGGAACCCGTCATGACAAATGTGGGCATGGTGCTCCCTGCGCCCGGTTTTCTCGAAAAGCTCCGTGAACTGACGGAAAAGACGGAAACACTTCTGGTTTTTGATGAGACCCATACACTGTCAACCGGGCCTGGCGGATATGCGCATGCGGTGGGCATCAGGCCCGATGGCCTGGTGTTTGGCAAGCCGATTGCGGGCGGCATTCCCGCGGGCGCCTATGGTTTTTCGGAAAATGTCGCGGCACGGATCAACACCTACCTCGCGGGCCGCAGTGAAGGCCGTTCCGGCATCGGCACAACGCTGTCCGGTTCGCGCATCCAGCTTGCCCTCATCAAGGCCGTCCTTGGCACTTATTTCACCCGCGAAACCTTTGCGCCCCTGTTCGATCTGGCCCAGCGGCTGGAAAAGGGAACTGCCGATGTGATCATCAAATATGGGGTGCCGTGGCATGTGACGCGCGTGGGGACACGCGTTGAATTCATGTGCTGCCCCGAACGCCCGCGAAACGGGTTCGAGGCCTCGAAAGTGATACACCAACCGATTGACGTGGCGGTGCACCACTTCCTTCTCAACCGCGGCGTGGTGATCACGCCGTTTCACAACATGATGCTGATCTGCCCTGCAACAACTGAAAACCACATCAAGACGCTGATGAACGGTCTTGAACAATGCCTTGCAGAACTGAAAAGCTGACAACACCAATTGGGCCCCGACGGGGCTGGAGAATGACAATGTCCACCTATGTAACACCCAAGCGCGGCGCGGAAGCGCAAGCGTTTCTTGACGGCAATGCAGATATCGAAGCTGTGCAAATTGTCTGGACTGACATGTGCGGCATCCAGCGCGGCAAGGTCTTGCGGCGCGATGAGCTTGTGCCCGCCTGGCAGGAAGGCCGTTTTTTTCCCATTTCGGCGCTGGTGCTCGATGCCACGGGGCAGGACGTTCCGGAAACGGGTTTGGTCTTTGATGAAGGCGACCGGGACATGCTGCTCTGGCCGGTGCCGGGCTCGCTCAATCGCATACCGTGGCTTGAGGTGCCAACGGCACAGTATGTGGCCGCCATCCATGACCTTGACGGCATGCCGGCCTATGCGGATCCGCGCAATGTGCTGGAAAAAATCGTCAACCGCTTCAAGGGCGACCTCGGCATGGTGCCGGTCGGAGCCATTGAGCTTGAGTTTTTCCTCATGGACCGGGCCGCCGCACTCGCCGGCACGCCGCGGCCACCGAAATCCCTCATCAATGAGGCGAGGCCGCAGCATTACCAGGCCTATCATCTTCAGGACACGGATGATTTTGCCCCGTTCTTTGCCGACCTCTATCGCTGGTGCGATGTGCAGGGCCTGCCAGCCAAGACGCTGATTTCCGAATATGCGCCGGGCCAGATGGAAATCGTCCTGCGCCACCGCGATGACGTGCTGAAAGCCTGCGACGAGGCCATCATGCTGAAACGCGTGATCAAGGCGGCGGCGGAAAAGCACGGGCTTTGCGCCACCTTCATGGCTAAGCCCTATTCCGAATGGACGGGCTCGGGCATGCATGTCCATGTTTCGCTCGGCGACGCCGAGGGCAACAATCTCTTTGCGGCGGAAAATCCCGCCGAAAATCCATTGCTGATGCATGCCATTGGCGGGTTGAAGGCGGCGATGGCGGAATCCATGCTGATCTTTGCGCCCAATGCCAATTCCTACCGCCGTTTCCGGCGCAATTCCTACGCACCGGTTGCCGCCAATTGGGGCATCAACAACCGCACGGTTTCGCTGCGCATTCCGGCAGGTGCCGCCAAAGCCTGCCACATCGAGCACCGGCCATCCGGTGCTGACGCCAATCCCTACCTTGTCATGGCCGCCATTCTTGCGGGCATGCACCATGGGATCACCGAAAAGGAAGATCCGGGCAATCCGGTGGTGGGCAACGGCTATGAAAAGCGCGCCAAGTACATTCCGGGCAACTGGTTTGATGCCATTGATGCGTTCTGGCGGGCCTCCATCCTCAAGGAATATTTCGGCAAGGAATTTGTCGACACGTTCTGCACGGTGAAAGAAGTGGAGGCGGACCGGTTTTTTGCCGAGCCAACGCTGCGCGACTATGAGTGGTATCTGCGCACCGTGTGAGGCGAGGGGGTTGGGAAGCCTGGTGGAGCGAAGGGGGATCGAACCCCTGACCTCGGCATTGCGAAC
>JANPDD010000027.1:0-4400 GCA_031431295.1 Hyphomicrobiales bacterium
CGCCGGCGTGGCGCCGCGCTTTCGCCGCATCGGAAACGCCAAACCGTTCCGCATACAGAAGATCGGCCCCTGCATCGATCTGCGCCAAAGCCGTTTCCTTCGCCTTGGGTGGATCGAACCACGAACCGATGAAGGCGACGAGGAACGTCGCATCCTGCCTGGTCGTGCGCACACCCGCCATGAAGGCATTCATCAGGCGATTGACTTCGGGGATGGGATAGCCCCCCACCATGCCGATCTTGCCGGACTTGGTCATGGCGCCCGCGACGATGCCGGAAAGGTAGGATGCGTCCTGAATGTAGTTGTCGAACACGGAGAAGTTCGGATTCGCTGCTGCGTCCGGCTTGAAGGAAGAGCCGATGAGGAAGGCCTTGTCCGGATAGTCCTTGGCGACGGCGCGGGCCGCGTCCTCCACGGCAAAAGCCTCGCCCACGATCAACTGGTGGCCTGCCTCACAATACTCGCGCATCACGCGCTCATAGTCCGTGTTGGAAACCTTCTCCGAAAACACATATTCGATGTCGCCCCGGCCCACGGCCGTGGTCGCCGCCTTGTGAATGCGGCTGACCCACTGCTGTTCGACAGGCACCGTATAAATGGCAGCCGTCTTGATGGGGCCGGCGGCGCTGGCGAACCGCGATGTGAATGGCAGCAAGGCACCACCCGCACCCAGCATCAACAACTGGCGGCGATTGGCCTGAACGAATTTGTGCGACATGAAAATTCTCCCTGAAAAATTCTTTTCGACAGGCGCTCAAAAGGCGCCATGGCCGGGGAACTATGGCACCGGTAAAAATACTTGTCCATGTGGTCAATTTTTCAACGGCTGCTCGGCGTGCCGAAGCCCGAGAGGGCGAAGGCTGGTGGGCCCGGCAGGACTCGAACCTGCAACCAGACGGTTATGAGCCGTCAGCTCTAACCGTTGAGCTACAGGCCCCACCTGAAGAAACGGCCATTTGGCCGTTTGGGGCCGTGGCTACAGCATTTCGGATTCCTATGCTATAGGCCCGCCATGAATGCCGACACGAAAGCACAAAAACTGACACCCGAGGCCGCCGTGGCGCGTCTCATCGAACTGCACGGCCACGCCACGCGGTCGCTCAAGGCTTCCCTCGAGCGCTATTTCATTGATCGCCATGTTCCGACCCCTGACGAACGCGCCAGGTTTTGCTACCCGGAATTGAAGGTGGTCTATGAGAGCAGCGGCCTGCAACCATCGATCGCGCGCGCTTATGCCAAGTTTCAGGGGCCGGGAACCTATGCGACGACGATCACCCAGCCCCATCACTTCGCGCCCTATCTTCTGCAACAACTGAAATATCTCGTGGCCGACTATGATGCCTCGATTTCAGTGGAGGTTTCCGATCAGGAAATTCCTTATCCCTACGTGCTCGACTCCGGCGACGACCTGGGTGCCGGTGGATTTTCCGCCGCAGAGCTGGCGCTGCATTTTCCAAGTCCCAGGCTGGCGTTGGTGGGCGATGAGATCGCCGACGGCACGTTTGATGTTCCGCCAGGAGCGCCGCTGCCCCTGTCATTGTTCGACGCGGTGCGCATTGACTATTCGCTCAAGCGCCTGCAGCACTATACCGGCACCCACTGGTCAAAAACCGAGCCGTGGATTCTGCTCACCAACTACCACCGCTATGTGGACCAGTTCGTGCAATGGGGTCTGGCGCGCCTGCAGGAGGATGGTGCCTATGATGCGCTGCACTTGCCAGGCGGCAACGTGATCACCCGCGGACACAGCACCGCAGAGGCAAGCGCCATCCTCGACAACAGCCCCTGGCACCGCTTCCAGATGCCGGGCTACCACCTCTCGCGCAGCGATGGCCAGGGCGGCACCACCCTTGTCAATATCGGTGTCGGCCCGTCCAACGCCAAGACGATCACCGACCACCTTGCGGTGCTGCGGCCCGACTGCTGGCTGATGATCGGCCACTGTGGCGGGCTTCGCCAATCGCAACGCATCGGTGACTACGTGCTGGCCCATGGCTATTTGCGCCAGGACCGGATCCTCGATGCCCTCGTTCCGCCGGAGATCCCGATTCCGGCGCTCGCTGAAATCCAGCTTGCCCTGCAGGGGGCGGCGGGCGACGTGACGGGGGAACGCGGCGAGGCGTTGAAATCACGGTTGCGCACCGGAACTGTCGTCACCAACGACGACCGCAACTGGGAACTGCGCTGGACCCAGGAGAGAAAGCGCATCAACCTCTCGCGCGCCATTGCCATTGACATGGAATCAGGCACGATCGCGGCGCAAGGCTACCGGCTGCGCGTGCCCTATGGCACGTTGCTCTGCGTCTCGGACAAGCCCCTGCATGGCGAGATCAAGCTGCCTGGGGCCGCCAACGCTTTCTATGACCGGGCCGTGGGAGAACACCTGCTGATCGGCCTTGCAGCGCTGGAACGCCTGCGCAATGACCGGGCGGGACTGCACTCCCGCAAACTGCGGAGTTTCGATGAACCCCCCTTCCGGTAAAAATAATTCTGCGGCGGCCTTAACTTCGCCGCATTTTATTCCTATATTGGAAACATGGAGAAAAGGACGGCCATGCGCTATACCCTGATCAAGATATTCTTTGCCCCCCTGCTGGCACTCCTCTTGCTGGCGGCACCTTCGCTGGGCGATGACGACAAGTCGGCACGACTGCTGAGGACTGTCTCGGTTTCTGGCCATGGCGAAGTCCTGGCCGTGCCGGACCTTGCCAGCGTTTCCGTTGGCGTCACCTCATTTGCCGACACGGCCCGCGCCGCACTCTCGGCCAACAACAAGACCATGGCGGACCTGCGCTCCCTGCTCAAGGAGGCAGGCATTGCCGAGCGCGACACCTCCACGTCGAATTTCGCCATCAATCCGCGCTACGACTATGGCCAGGGCGGAACCCAACCGCCAAAGATTGTGGGCTACGATGTGACCAACACTGTCACCATCACGGCCCGCAAGATCGACACCCTGGGCGACCTTTTGGACAAGGCCGTGAGTGCGGGGTCAAACCAGATATTCGGCATTTCCTTTGCAATCTCGAAACCGGACGACATGCTGGACGAGGCCCGCAAACTGGCCGTGGCGGACGCCCGCAGGAAGGCGGAAATCTATGCGAGCGCCAGTGCCGTGAAACTGGGCGCAATCCTGTCCATTGTCGAGAATGGCGGCATCTTGCCCCCGGTGCCGATGATGGCCAAGGCCCTGCGCGCCGAAGCGGCGAGTGACGTACCCATTGCCCAGGGCGAGCAGACCCTCGCCGTTGATGTCAGCATCATGTGGGAGATCAAATAGGCGGATTGAACCGGGGCTGCCTGCGCCAGACTAACGGATGAAGCAGAAGGCCCTTGACCGTGAAATCGCGCGGCTTGTCGCTGTCGGGCAGCCCCATCACCAGCATCGCCTCGCCCGTTGAAGGCCGCGCCACATGGGTTCCAAACAGCCGGTCCCAGAACGTGAACACCTGGCCGAAGTTCGAATTGCCCTCACGCACCCGGATGGAATGGTGGGTGCGGTGAAAATCAGGCGTCACAAGCAACCAGCGCAGCGCCCGGTCGAGCCACGGCGGCACCGCCAGATCGGCGTGGGTAACGACCCCCTGGACAGCCACGACCAAGCCGTAGACGGCATAGACAAGCAGCGGAACTCCAAGGACAACCGAGAAAAACAAGAGCCAGACCATGGCCAGTATCGTTTCCACTGGATGATGGAGGACCTGCGACACGCTGGTCAAATGCTCGTCGGAATGATGCACCGCATGCAAGCGCCACAGCACGGTCAAGTGATGGGCCGCCAGATGCCGCAGAAAGTTCAGAAGATCGAGCAGCAGGAAACTTCCGACGAATATGAGCGTTGCGTCCAAGGGCAGCTTGGCAATGCTCACAACTTTCAGTTCCAAAAACAACAGGATCAGGCTGTTCTGCACAAGGAAATGAGCGAGGACCGACAACAGGAGCGTTGCCAGGGAAAACATGAAGACTATTCGGAAGTGTCCAACTTTGGGCCTGCCGCTCAAAATGCGCGGAAAGCGCCGCTCCAGCGGCAGCAGCAGGATCACAAGGGCCATGGAAACCAGCCAATAGCTCATCGCCCAAAGTAATTGGCCAACATCAGGCATGCGGCAAGACTCCGCTGACCCGCTTAACTGGTATCAAGGGGGATCTGGAATGACCAAATTCCGGTCCGGCGCGCCATCATAGCTGTTGACGCCGATGAAAGGATGAAGCGCTCCATCCAAGTAAAGATCGAGCCCTCCGTTGACATGGGGAACCTGGGCGCCAAGGCCCAGAAGCGGCTGCTGCGCGGCGAAATCGAATCCGAGACCTGCTTCCCCCTGGAAATCAGGTGTTCCAATGAGGCCCAGAGCGCGAACGGTTGGAACAAAATTCTTGTCGCCAAGAATGGGAATGGTCAG
>JANPDD010000028.1:0-7505 GCA_031431295.1 Hyphomicrobiales bacterium
CCTTCACAAGGCGCTTGCGCAAATCATTCGATATCGCCTGAACCATCGTTGCCAGCCTCCATCCGGCAACAATGTTGAATCAGATCAGCGCTGATTTGGGAATCCACATTCCGATTCAGTCAACTTGGGAATTGCTCTAGCGCGCCACTTTCACCTTTTTCATCTTTGCCGCCTTCACAGCTTTGGCGGGCAAGGTGGCATTATAGGCCAGCGCCAAATCCAACCAACCTTGCAGCGCTTTGTCTGACTCGACGGCATCGGCACTGATCAGAATGAAGCCTTCCATGACGCGGCCTTTCATGATCATTGGCGATGCACCAGGGCGCTTCACCACGGCTGCATGATCTTTCTTTGCAATGCGCACCATGAAGCCATTGCGGAATGTTCCCGCCAGCATGTTGCCATTCAGCATGAAGCAAAGCCCGCCGAACATGCGCTTTTGTTCAGTCTTGAAGGGACCCAGGGCTGCAGCGATGCGGTCTTCGAGAGACATCGCGCAAGTTTAGCATGAACCAGCATGCTTTGACATCCGCCTGTTGCCATGGCACGGGCTGGCAAATGACTGAGATGCCAGCACATGTTTCCGCCAATGCCTTTCACTATCCGCGCTATGTGAAGCATCTGGCGGCGCTGGCGGCGCAAGGCTTTGCAGCGCAGATAATGGTCATTGCCGTGAGTTGGCAGGTCTATGACATCACACGCGATCCCTGGGACCTGGGACTGATCGGCCTGTCGCAGTTCCTTCCGGCGCTGGCGCTGGTGCTGGTGACCGGGTTGGTGGCGGACCGTTTCAACCGCCGCCTTATCCTGGCGCTTTGCCTCCTTCTGGAGTTTCTGGCAGCAGTGGGCTTTGTCTGGTTTACAGTGACGGGGCAGACAGAGGTGCGCATTGTGTTTGGCATTCTGGCGCTCCTGGGTCTGGCGCGGGCATTTTTCAATCCGGCCTCCGATGCGCTCTCTCCCAACCTGTTGTCGCGGGAGGCCATTCCCCATGGCATCTCGCTCAACTCCATGGTTTGGCAAGTCACGACCATCACAGGGCCGGTGATGGGCGGGCTGCTCTACGGGTTTGGCGGGCATATCGCCTATGGAGTGGCAGCGGGCCTGCTGTTGTTGGCCGCTGCGAGCGTGCTGCTGATCGGCAAGGTGGTGCAGAACAACCCTGTGGAAGAAACCACCGTGGCAACTCTGCTTGCCGGATTCAAGTTCATCAAATCGGAGCCCATTGTGTTGGGGGCCATTTCGCTGGATCTCTTCGCCGTGCTGCTGGGCGGGGCCACGGCGCTCATGCCTGTGTATGCGCGCGACATCTTGCAGGTCGATGAGTTGGGCCTTGGATTGCTGCGGGCGGCACCCGGCATGGGAGCCGTTGCCATGGCGCTGTGGCTGTCGAAGTTTGGCATCACGGACCACGCAGGCAAGATCCTGTTCCTGTTTGTGGCGATGTTCGGGCTCTTCACGCTGGTATTTGGTGTGTCCACCTGGGTACCGCTGTCGATTTTTGCACTGGTGGTGATGGGGGCCTGCGACATGATCAGCGTCTATGTGCGCGAGACACTGATGCAGCTGTGGACGCCGGATGAGGTGCGGGGCCGCGTCAATGCGGTGAACCGTGTTTTCATCGGAGCTTCAAATGAGTTGGGCGAATTCCGCGCTGGCTCCGTGGCGGCCAAATTGGGTGCGGTCACGGCGGTTGTGATCGGCGGGGCAGGGACGGTGGCTGTGGCAGGCCTGTGGGCCTGGATGTTCCCCGCCTTGCGGACGGCGAGAAGGCTTGAGGGACGACCCCGCAAGGACTAACAGGCTCGGCCATGGCAGGCACCGACAAGACGAAGCATGTGGCGTTTGGCCCGGCACCATCCGTGGTGCTGGTCAGTCCGCAACTCGGCGAGAATATCGGCATGGCGGCCAGGGCCATGGCGAATTTTGGCTTGTTTGATTTGCAGTTGGTCGAGCCGCGCGAGGGCTGGGACAGGGAGAAGGCCATCGCCGCTGCCTCTGGCGCTTTTGAGACAGTTGAAAAATCAACTATTTTCAACAGCTTGACTGATGCACTTCAAGACAAACATCATGTCTATGCTACCACGGCGCGGTCGCGTGGCATGACCAAGGAGGTGATGACACCGGCGCAGGCGGGGCTGGACATGCGGGAGCGGGTGGCGCGGGGAGAACGCGTTGCCGTGCTGTTTGGCCGCGAACGCTATGGCCTCAACAACGAAGAGGTTTCGCGGGCCGATGTGATCATCTCGGCTCCTGTGAATCCGGCCTATGCGTCACTCAACATTGCCCAGGCCGTGCTGCTTGTGGGCTATGAATGGTTCAAGCACGAGGCCCTGAGCCTCGGCCAGGCGACCCCGGAACTGCCGGCCCTTGAGGGTCCCGGCCTTCACATGCCGGATACGCGGCCTGCCACCAAGGAAGAACTGTTCGGTTTCTTCGATCACATCGAGAGTGAACTTGCGGCGGCCGGGTTTTTCAAGACGGAAGATAAGCGGCCCGGCATGATGCGCAATCTGCGCAATCTTTTTTCCCGCGCCCATCCGACAGAGCAGGAAGTGCGGAGCTTGCGCGGCATCGTGTCGTCGCTGACGCGGACACATGAAAAACGAAAAGCTGCGCGAGACGCTTGAGGATGGCAAACCCCCGCATTCTTCTGTTCGACTCCGGCATGGGAGGCCTGACAGTGGCGCGCGCGGTCGCACGGCAGTTGCCTGACGCAACCCTGGTCTATGCGGCCGACAATGCCGGATTTCCTTACGGCGCCTGGCAGGAAAAGGCGCTTGTTGTCCGCATTGTCACGGTCATGGGAAAGCTCATTGCCGCCGCCCGGCCAGATGTGGTGGTGATCGCCTGCAACACGGCGTCAACAATCGCCCTTTCGGAATTGCGGGCAGCCTATGCGCTGCCCTTTGTCGGCACGGTACCCGCCATCAAGCCGGCCGCGGCGCAAACAAGGTCCGGCGTGATTGGTGTTCTTGCCACACCGGGCACGGTGGCGCGGGAATACACCCATTCGCTGATCCACAGCTTTGCCGTCCATTGCCAGGTCATCCTTCATGGCGCGCCACGGCTTGCTGAGATTGCCGAACAGAAACTGCGTGGCCAGGCTGTCGACCTTGGTGAACTCCGAACCGAAGTGGCGCCGGTATTCTGCGAACGGGACGGCAAAAAAACCGATGTGGTGGTGTTGGGCTGCACGCACTATCCATTGATTACCGAGGAAATTGCCGAGGTGGCACCATGGCCCGTGACCTTCATTGATCCTGCACCTGCCATTGCGCGGCGTGTGGCTGACATTGTTGAGGAGACGCCGCTTGCAAGTGCAGATGCAAATGCGCCTTCCCACGGCACGGTGATCCTCACGTCGGCACGCGGCAGCGCGTCAGAAACGCTGGCGGCCTATGGGGCAATGGGGTTTCCGTCGCTCCGGGTGATCGACCTGCCGGTGTAAAGCGCCGCGCAGCGCGATGGCTCATGCCTTGAAGACGGACCAGTTCATCGCTTGCGCCAATTTTTCCATGGCCCAGGTTCCGATTTTTGAATTGCCGTTCTCGTTGAGCCCTGGGCACCATACGGCAATGGAGGCTTGCCCCGGCACGATGCCCAAAATTCCACCACCCACACCGCTCTTTCCCGGTATGCCGACGCGGAAGGCAAATTCCCCTGAGCCATCATAGTGCCCGCACGTGAGCATCAGTGCGTTGACACGTCTGGCTCGTTCCACTGAAATCACCTGGTGGCCGGTGACCGGATGTACACCACTATTGGCTAGGTAGCGTCCGGCCAAGGCGAGTTGGCGGCAACTCATGGCGATGGCGCAGTGGTGAAAGTAGACGCCAAGGGTGCAGTCCACGGAATTCTCCAGATTGCCATGGGCCTTCAAGTAGTGCGCCAGGGCGAAGTTCTTGTGGCCGGTGCGGGTTTCCGAACGGGCCACGGCCTGGTCCACCGCGATACTGTCGTCATCCGCCAGAAAGCGCACAAAGCGCAGAATTTCGCCAATGGTTTCACGCGGTGCGTGTCCGGCGCAGATCATGTCGGTCACGACAATGGCACCTGCATTGATGAAAGGATTGCGCGGCAGCCCGCGCTCGTGTTCGAGCAGGACAATGGAATTGAAGGCGCTGCCGGATGGCTCGCGGCCCACACGTTTCCACAGACCGTCACCGTGGTTGCCGAGCGCAAGGGTGAGCGTGAATACCTTGGACACGCTTTGGATGGAGAAGGCATGTTCTGCGGCCCCGGCCAGATGCAGCGTGCCGTTGTTCTCCGCAACGGCAATGCCAAACTGGTTGGCGTCTTGTGTCGCGAGTTCCGGGATGTAGTCTGCCACTTTGCCGCGGTCTGCGATTTCCGCGGCTTCGGCCACTATCGTTTCAAGGGTTTTGGTGATGTTCGGCATGGGATTTGCCCTGGTGAACTGGGGGCGCGCCACTTAGCCGGATGGGGAGGGGATGTCCATGTTTGCGTATCTTTGTCCATGTGGAACTGGCTTGTCGCCCCTGAAATTGGCCGGTTTGACACCGCTTGGGGCTTCCGCTACAGGCTGGCCCCCCCTCCGGCCTGACACCTATTTGTACATTCCCAGCGTCAGGCCACGAACGATGTGGCGTTGCACCAGCAGGATGAACAGGAAAGACGGCACGAGGGCAATCACGCTCATTGCAGCGACTGGCCCCCACATGGTGCCTGTCATGAGGCTGGCCTGGATGGGAAACATGCGGATTGAGGTTGTGAGAAAGAGTGACAACAGGAATTCGGTCCAGGAGAAAGTGAAGGTGAGAACTGCCGTCGCGGCGATGCCGCCTTTCACCACCGGCAGGTGAATGCGCAGAAAGGTCTGGAGGCGGGTTGCGCCGTCAATTTTTGCCGCATCTGCGATCTCGGGCAGAATGTCATCGAAAAAGGACTTGAGCAGCAGCACCGCGAAGGGAAGATTGAGTGTTGCGTGGGCCAGGGCCACGCCCAGATATGTGTCGAACAGTCCGACAGTGTGAAAGCCAACGACCAGCGGGAAAATGATTGCTATGGGCGGTGTAGCCCGTTGAAACAGCACCGCACCCAACAGCCAATTCTTGCGGGGCAGCTTTGCGGTCGAAAGGACATAGGCCATCGGCAATGCGGCCAAGAGGGTTATAGTCGTCGAGACGATGGCCACAATCAAAGAGGAGAGCAGGGCGGGCCGCACATCCATGATTCCATAGTCTGGGCGAAACAGCACGAGTGCGTAGTTTTCGAGCGTGGGGATGAAGTCAAAGAAGTTGATGCGCCCGATATCAATATTTGCATCAAACGGCTTGATTGACGAGAGGAACCACCAGAAAATCGGGAACATCCAGAGGCTTACAACTGCCACTGCCGCCAGGTCCCGGAGGATGGGCGCGCGATATAAACTCATGGGAGCGATCCTACGCTCCTTTTGCCGCCCCGGCACTGGTTTTGGGGGCGAGGCCTCCGGGCGCGATTTGACATGCTTTCCGGCATCGGCTACAGGCTCCCCACACGCGCGACGGAAATCCGTCGCGTTTTGCTTGCCCGTGACGATCCTGGTGATTGTCTGTCGGCCGGGAGACCGGTGCGAGGAGGGTGGGCTCCAACATCAACCTTGTTGGGGCTGTAAAGACGCAAACCTTGCGGCTTCGCGACCCTGATGCTCGGAGAGCCGTAAATGACAAAGCGCGCCAACGCGAAATACAAAATCGACCGCCGCATGGGCGAAAACATCTGGGGCCGCCCCAAGAGCCCTGTGAACAAGCGTGAGTATGGCCCTGGCCAGCACGGTCAGCGCCGCAAGGGCAAGATGAGCGACTTCGGCACGCAGTTGCGCGCCAAGCAAAAGCTCAAGGGCTACTATGGCAACATCTCAGAACGCCAGTTCCACAGCCTTTATGCCGAAGCCATTCGCATGACGGGCGACTCGTCCGAGAACCTGATCGGCCTGTTGGAGCGCCGCCTGGCCTCGGTCGTGTATCGTTCCAAGTGGGTGGGTACCGTGTTTGCCGCGCGCCAGTTTGTCAGCCATGGCCATGTCAAGGTCAACGGCAAGCGCGTTACCATTCCTTCCATCCGCCTCAAGGCAGGTGATGTGGTGGAACTCACAGACAAGGCCAAGGAAATGGTTGCCGTGCAGGAAGCCCAGGCCTCGGCCGAACGCGACACGCCTGACTACCTCGAAGTGGGAGGCGGGCAGGTCAAGATGACGCGCATTCCATCCCTCGGTGAAGTGCCGTATCCGGTGCAGATGGAGCCGAACCTGGTCGTTGAGTTCTATTCGCGCTGATTTCTTCAGTTGGCTGATCAACTGCAAAAGGTGGGACTGGTTCCCGCCTTTTTTTGTTGCGGGAAGGACAGGTCACTCACCTGTAGGACGCGAGCACTTTTTTCACGGCAGGGCGCTGGCCCATGGCGGCTTGGTGGGCACTGATCTTGGCGAACTTTGACAGGTCAACGCCATCACCCGGCATCCAGGATGCGATCGTGTAAAGATAGGGATCGGCGATAGTAAACTGGCTGCCCATGACCCAGGGTCCCCTGAGATACTCGGTCTCAATGATCGCCGCGCAATCGGTCATGTTTTGCGGCACCTTGCGCTTCAGGGCCTCGATCACCGCGGGATCATCCGACCAGCGGGCTCCGCGCGACTTGTGGGCATGGACGGGATGAACGGTTGAGCAGAGATAGGCGGTGAATGCCTGCATCTGCGCCAGGGTGAAGGGATCGGCGGGGGCAAGGTTTGCCTGCGGATGTGTCTGCCCGATGTAAAGCAGGATCGCCGGCAATTCAGTAATGACGCCCCTGTCTGTTGCCAGCGTTGGCACGCGGGCCTTGGGGTTCATGCTCAGATATGGTTCTTTCCTGTGCTCGCCACTGGCCATGTCGAGGCGTATCGCCTTGTAGGTGGCACCTGCCTCTTCCAGTGTGATGTGCGATGCGAGCGAGCATGACCCCGCTGTGCCGACAAAAAGATTGAGCATCAGGCGGACATGCCGCCGGCGACGCCCTTGTCGGCCATGAGCTGCTTCAATTCGCCTGACTGGAACATCTCCATCAGGATGTCAGCACCGCCCACGAACTCGCCCTTGACATAGAGCTGCGGGATCGTTGGCCAGTTGGTGTAGTCCTTGATGCCCTGGCGGATGGTGTCGTCAGCCAGGATGTTGATGTCCTTGAAGGGAACGCCCAGGTGCTGGAGGATCTGCACCGAGCGGCCCGAGAAGCCGCACATGGGCTGATCGACGGTGCCCTTCATGAACAGCACAACGTCATTTGATTTCACAGTCGAGTCGATGGTGTCGTGGATGTTGGTCATTGTTTCAGTCCTGTGGTGTTGAAGTCGTGAGCGCCAATGCATGCAGCACGCCGCCCATGTTGCCTTTGAGGGCGGCATAGACCATCTGGTGCTGCTGGACACGAGATTTTCCCTTGAAGGCAGGTGAGATGACGGTGGCGGCATAGTGATTGCCATCGCCCGCCAAGTCCTTGATCTCGACGTGCGCGTCCGGCAG
>JANPDD010000029.1:0-20085 GCA_031431295.1 Hyphomicrobiales bacterium
CTTCACAAAGGCATCGAACCTGCCGGGAAGCGAAGCCAGCTCCTGCAAGTCCCGTTGCAGCGGCGAATAGTCGGCACCGGCACAGCCGGCCAATCCCATACACGTGACGATGGTCAACAGGGTCTTCAACGGATGATCATCTCCAAAGACCGCTTTGAAACGGGTTCCGCTTTCCTGTCGCCCAATATGTATGTTCGTCCGAGACAATAGGCGTTGCCGCTGCCGGAATCCATCAGGATCATGTGGGCGAAATACACCTGGCCCTCGGCCAGCACCGCCGGATTGCCGGCATGGAACATCGGCACGTCCATCCAGCTTGGCGAGAACTTGGCCCCCAGCGCATAGCCACAGGCATTGAACCGGTGTTTTTCCATGCCGTGCTCTTCCATCACCCGCGCATGGGCGGCGAAAACATCGCCTGCGGTATGGCCGGGTTTCATGACTTCCTCGACCGCCGCCAATGCCGCTTGACACGCCGTGTCCATGGCTTCGTGTTGCTTTGTCGGCTTGCCGACAATCAGAGTGCGCATGAAGGCTGCGTGATAGTGGCGGTAAACACCCGCCCATTCCAGCGTCAGTTGGTCACGCCGTGACAGCTTGCGCCTGCCCGATTTGTAGCGACCGAGCAGTGCATCGCGGCCTGAGCCGATGATGAACTCGTTGGCGGGATAGTCGCCACCACCTGCAAAAATGGTGCCTTGCTGGGCCGCAAGAATATCGCCCTCATCGGCACCGGCTCTGGTCTTGCGGATGGCCACGTTCATTGCCATGTCCCCCAACCGGCTCGCCTTGCGCACATACTTCAATTCGGCAGGCGACTTCACCGCCCGCAGTTTGTCAATGACATCGGTTGCTTCCGTCAGCGCACAGAAACCGTCGAGGGATGACTCAACGGCGCGGCCGTTGAAATAGGTGAGGCCATAGGACCTGGTCTCAATGCCAAGTGAATGCCCCCGGCAACCCAGGCATTCCAGCATCTCCTTCAACTGCAGCGCCGGTTGCGCCCCATCAGCATCGGTCCAGATGCGTATGTCGTCGATAATGGAAGTGTGTTGCGCCTGGCGGAGATCGGCTGAGCGCGTGAGCAGCGCCATCCTCCCGTCGGCACCAACATAGAGACACTGGAAGAAACAGAAGCCGAATGTGTCATATCCGGTCAGCCAGTACATGCTTTCCTGCTGGAACAGCAGCATGCCGTCAAAACCGCGCGCCGTCATGGCTGCGGTTGCGCGTTCCATGCGTGACTTGAATTCAGCGCGCGTGAAATGTAATGCCATGTTGGTCACGCGGCCCTGTTGCCAAGAGCGATGGCCGAGATCAGCCGGCCATAGTCCTTCTCACCCCGGTGGGTGGCGCGGCGGAAACTGTAGAAGCGGGCCTCGTCGCTGTACGTGCAAAGATCAAGATTGACGACTTTTCCAGCTCCTTCGCTTTTCAGGCGGTCCGTGAGATAGCCCGGCAAGTCGAACATGAAATGCCCCTCCTTCTGGCTGGGCGTGAAATATTTTTCATGGGCCACGTCCTGATCCAGAAACGGTTTGGGAAATTCCGGCCCCACCTCATAGGCAGACCTGGAGATTGTCGGGCCAATGACCGCAACAGTCCGGATCCGCACGGCGCCCTGCTTTTCCATCGCCGCCAGTGTCGCTTCCGTGATGCCGGACAAGGCCCCCTTCCAGCCCGCATGGCAGGCACCAACCACGCCCGCTTGGGGATCGGAAAACAGAATGGGCGCGCAATCCGCCGTCAGTACGCCAAGGGCAATGCCGGGCTTGCGCGTCACCATGCCATCGGCTTTCGGCCGCGCATCAATCGCCCACGGCGTCTCCACGGCAATTACCTCGTCGCTGTGGATCTGGTGCGCAGTCACAAGATTGTCCGCTTGCACGCCAAGCTCCCGTGCGACAGCCTCGCGGTTCTTGCCCACCAGATCAGGATCATCGCCGGACCCCAGCCCGCAATTCAGCGATGAAAAAATGCCTTGCGAATGGCCACCGCCCCGGGTGAAGAAGCCGTGGGTGATACCGGGAAATTTCAAAGCCGCGCTGTCAATCATAGTCCACCAAATGGATAAGGCGCGGGAAGCCCCACGCTCGTGACCGCCATCACCTTGAAAAGCTGGCCCATCTGCGCGTGATGCGCAAGCCGTTCCGTGGCGCCGAGGAATTGTACCCGCGCTTCACCTGAAAGTGTCTGCACCAACCTGTCGCGGCGGGCCTCCAGTCCCATGGCCTGCAGAAAATCACCCTGTGTCATGAGCGGCAGAACCCGCGCTCCCACTTTTGCGAAGGCACGGCCCAGAGCCTCGAAATCCACATGGGACGTGATATCGACTTCTCCAGGGTCTTGCGTCACGGGGGCACTGCCGTGGTGGCGCAAGGCTTGCAGCGTGTCACCCATGGCACTGCGGCCATGGCCATAGTCAATGATCAGCGCTGCCCCACCCGGTGTCGCCAGATGATTGCCCAGTTGCTGGGCAAGGGCGGTGCGGATGGAGTGGTCCTCAAACACGCCGTCGCCTGCAAATGGCAACCGTGCGGCTGACGGAACAAGGCCGATCTGCAACCCGGCCTGGCCGACGCCGACGCAACGCTCATGGACCCTCGCGTCTTTGCGCTCAAACTGCCGGATGGGAAGCGCATCAAAAAACTCATTGGCAATGAGAATGGTCGGAAGTGCTGGAAGCGAAGCCACGGTGTGATGCCACGTGGCGTGTGGCAGGCGGTTCTTCTGGGCCTCGCGCAACACGGGGCTCGTTTCAACCAGGTGAACCGCTGCGGCGGCGGCGCATTTTTCCGCCTTCGCAAGAACCCGCAGGATGTCAGCCATCAGTGTGCCACGCCCCGGCCCAAGCTCGACCAGTGCGAAATGGCGAGGCTCCCCCAGCGCCTGCCAGACGCTGGCGACCCACACGCCGATCAATTCGCCGAAAACCTGGCTGATTTCCGGTGCCGTCGTAAAATCACCGCCGCTCCCGAACGGGTCGCGCGTCACGTAGTAGCCGTATTGGGGATGGCCGAGGCAAAGCCCCATGTAGCGGTCAAGCGGCATCGGCCCTTCCGCCAGAATGATGTCGTGAATGATTTTTGCCAGCGGCGTCATTGTTCTGGCCGCGAGCGCAGCAGCAGCCAAACGCCGACTGCAACAAGCGGGAATGACAAGAGCATGCCCATGGAAAAATGACTGGCGATGTAGCCGATATGGGCATCGGGTACCCGAAAATACTCCGAGACAATGCGTGCCAACCCGTAGCCCAGCGCAAAAATGCCGGACGCCCGGCCCGGGTGCTTGAAAGCGCCATAATGGTGCGTGGCGATCCTGACGGCAATGAACAGCGCCAAGCCCTCAAGCACCGCCTCATAAAGTTGGCTGGGGTGGCGCGCAAAATTTTCTCCCGGGAAGATTACGGCCCAGGGCAAATCGCTGGCCCGGCCATAGAGTTCGGCATTGATGAAATTGGCGACGCGGCCGAAGCCGAGGCCGACAGGAACCGAGGCCGCACCGAGATCAAGCATGCGGTCAAGCGTCTTGCCACGGGACCGCCCGAATAGAATGCATGCTGCCACGACGCCGAGAAAACCGCCATGAAACGACATGCCGCCATCCCAGGTCTTGAGGATGTCTAAGGGGTTTGCCAGGTAATCGAGAGGCTTGTAGAAGAATACATAGCCAAGCCTTCCGCCCACAATCACGCCCAACAGCGCGTAGAGAAAGAAGGCATCCGCTTCTTCCCCATTGAGCGTGGGCTGGTTCGCCCCCCAGAGGCGCGGTTGCCGCGCCAGATGCTTGATGTACCAAACCGCAAACAGAATGCCAGCGACATAGGCCAGCGCATACCAATGCACAGCGAAGGGGCCGATCTGGATGGCAACGGGGTCATTGGCGGGATGAACGATGACGGCAAGCATCACTTGCTCTTATGCGCGAATCCCTCCTCCGCCAACCCTTGAAGAACGCGGCGCAAATCCCTCGGTGTGGGAGAACCCAGGAGGGCGCCATGACTGCCACGAATTCCCGCTTTTTTGACGAGCTCGCCAAGCTGATGAGCAATGCCGCCGGCGCCGCCCAGGGTGTGCGCAAGGAAGTCGACAGCCTGGTCCAGGGTCAGGTGGAGCGCGTGCTCAACAACCTCAATATGGTGAAGCGCGAGGAATTCGACGTGGTGAAGGACATGGCTGAAAAGGCCCGTGGCGAGAACGAGGCGCTGGCCAAGCGAATCAGCGAACTTGAGTCGCGCATCGGTAAGGGTGAAGCCTGACGCACCGGGCAGGTTTTTGGGGCCAAAAAATCATGTGCAGGAATCAGTCCCGCGCTTGTTGCGACTCATTCATGCCAGCATGCTGATCCCGGCCAGCGGATGATTCGTCCGTTGGCGGAGGAAATAATGAGCCTGTCGGTTGAATTTGAGACTGCCCATGCAAACCCCCTGGACCGGGTTGAGCATATTGCCCAGCAAAGGGAATGGCCGCTTGAGCGCATCGGCCGTGAGGAAGTGGTGATGGCGGTGGCAGGAAACTGGTTTGACCTGTCCTTGTCCCTGAACTGGCGCGACGACCTTGAATCCATCCTGGTGGCGTCGGCCTATGAGCTCAAAGTGCCGGCGCGCAGGCGTCCCGAAGTGGCAGGCCTGGTGGCGCTGATCAATGTCCAGCTTGTCCATGGCCATTTCGAGATCTGGGAACACGAGGGCATCGTCGTGTTCCGCAATGCCCTGTTGCTGACAGGTGCGGCCGAGGCCAATGACAGCCAATGCGAAAGCCTGATCAGCCTCGCCGTGGACACCTGCCAGCGCTATTATCCCGCCTTCCAGTTTGCCATTTGGGCCGGCCATTCCGCCCGGCAGGCGCTGGACAGCGCCCTGCTTGAAACCCGTGGTGAGGCATGAGCATCACGCTGACCGGAACCCTAGTTCTCGCCGGTGCGGGCAAGATGGGTGGCGCCATGCTGGAAGGCTGGCTCAAGGCCGGTGTTCCGGCAGCGAAAGTTGTGGTGCTCGATCCGGCCCCGCCCGCTGAAAGCCTCGCCCTGATTTCAAAACACGGCATTCGCCTCAACCCGCCACTCGCGTCCATCACAGACACAGAGGTGCTGCTTGCCGCCGTCAAGCCGCAGGTGATGGACGAGGTGATGGCGCCGCTGGCATCGCTCGGCCAATCGAAACCGCTCATCCTGTCGATTGCCGCTGGCAGGACCATCGCCTCATTCGAAAGGCATTTTGGCGCAAGCGCCGCCGTCATCCGCACCATACCCAACACGCCAGCAAGCGTGGGGCGCGGCATCACCGCCATGACGGCCAACAGGAATGTCTCGGCCGACCAGATGAGGCTCGCGGGCCAGTTGCTGCAGTCGATCGGCGAGGTCGTCGAGGTCGCCAATGAGTCCCTCATTGATGCGGCCACCGCCGTTTCCGGCTCAGGGCCAGCCTATGTGTTCTACATGACGGAATGTCTGGCGGCGGCGGGCGAGGCCGTTGGTTTGCCGAAGCATGTGGCCGAGAAACTGGCCCGTGCCACCGTCGCAGGCTCAGGCGAACTCATGCGCCAGTCGGGGATCGATGCGGCAACGCTGCGCCAAAACGTCACCTCCCCCAAGGGGACCACTTATGAGGCCCTGAAACTGCTCATGTCCGACAGCGGCATGCGCCCTTTGATGATCGAAGCCGTGAAAGCCGCAGCCCGGCGCTCGCGGGAATTGGCAAGTTGATGGCCGACATCAGTTTTGCGGATTTTGAGAAGGTTGATATCCGCGTCGGCACCATCATCGGTGTCGAACCGTTTCCCGAGGCGCGCAAACCCTCCCTCAAACTCCGCATCGATTTTGGCCCGGACATCGGGATCAAGCGCTCTTCGGCTCAAATTACCAGACACTATGTGATTGAAACCTTGCTGGGCAGGCAGGTTGCGGCAGTCGTCAATTTTCCGCCCCGGCAGATCGGCCCCTTCATGTCGGAAGTGCTGACCCTCGGTTTTCCCGACCCGGAAGGCGGCGTGGTGCTGGTCGGCCCTGATCTCGACGTGCCCAACGGGGGCAAGCTGTTTTAAACCGGCAATTTGACTGTGGCCCTCAGCCCCCCCAGCGGACTGTCGCCCAGCATGATCTCTCCGCCATGGGCATGGGCAATGTCGAGTGCAATCGCAAGGCCAAGCCCGGTCCCGGTCTCGTCGAGGTTGCGGGCATTGTCCAGGCGCACAAAGGGCCGGAACACATCCTCGCGCTTCTCCGCTGGAATGCCAGGCCCATTGTCGTCCACGTAGAGCCACAGGCGCTGGTCCTTGATCTCGCCGGAAATCTGCACCCGGTGGCCATAGCGCACGGCATTGCTGATGAGATTGGCGAGAAGGCGCCGGAAGGCATTGGCTTTCAACCTCACGGACCCTGCCGGCAATGCCCCGAGGGCGATTTGCGCGTCTGAATCGGGCCTGTCGCGCTCGACATTCTCGACCGTCGCGCGAACGGCGTCGGCCACGCTGAATTCACTTTCCTGTTCGCCACCATCTCCCCTGACGAAGGCCATGTAGTCTTCCAGCATGTGCTGCATTTCATCCACGTCTTCCTTCAGCGGATGGATTTTCGGATTGTCGCCGAGCACGGCAAGCTCGAGCTTGAAGCGGGTGAGAATGGTGCGGAGATCATGGCTCACCCCGGCCAGCATGGCGGTGCGTTGCTCCACATGCCGTGCTATGCGCCGCCGCATTTCCAAAAAGGCGCTGCCTGCTTCGCGGATTTCGCTGGCGCCGCGGGGCGCAAACCGCGTGGTGTCCCGGCCCAGGCCAAAATTCTTCGCGGCCTGCGCCAGTTCCAGGATTGGACGGATCTGCTTGCGCAGAAAAATCATGGCGATGGCCAACAGAAATGCGGAGGAACCCAGCATGAGCGTCAGCAGGAACGGCGTGTCGGCCGCAAGCGCCCGCTCTGCTTCCGTCCTGAACTGGAAGATCAGACCCTTTTCGACCTCAACCTGCATTTCCACCTGGCCGTTTGCAGCACTGCTGTTGACCCGGATCGGCAGGCCCGTTTCCCGGTCGAGGTATTGCTGCATCTTCTTTTCAAACAATGCATAAAATGGCGGCGTGGTTTGCACCGGCAATTGCGAATCGCGCAACACGTGAAAATCGATGCGCAGGCGTTTTTGTGCCGTGGCCTGCAGGCGTGACAGTGAGTCCGCCGTTCTGTCCGACGTTTGGTAGATCTCGACCACCAATCCGATTTGCCGCGACAGCGAGCGGCTCAGCGTCTTTGTCACGTTGTCCCAGTAGCGGTCCAGAATAACGCCCGCCATGATGGTTTGCAGCAGCACGACAGGCACAATGAGGATCAACATCGCCCGCTGGTACAGCCCGCTTGGCAGATAACGCTCCAGCAGGCGATTGAAACGGAAATAGAGTCCGGCTGTTTGCGCCATGTTCAACCCACCTTGTCCAGAAACAGCACGTAACCCTCGCTCCGCACGGTTTGCAGCAGCAGCGGGTTCGCTGGATCAGCCTCAATCTTCTGGCGCAGGCGGTTCACCTGCACGTCAACGCCGCGCGTGGTGGCCTCCTGTCCGCCGCCACTGAGCACCAGGCGGGACACAGGCTTGCCGGCATGCCGGACGAGCATGCGCAGAATGTCCTTCTCACGGCCTGTCAAACGCACAAGGTTTCCGTCCCGCCGCAGTTCACCTGTCTCCACATCGAAGGCACAACTTCCGAACCTCGCCTCCTTCAAACCTGGGGCCACGGCGGACGTGCGCCGCAGCAGGCTGCGCATGCGCAACAGAAGTTCTTCAGGCTCAAAGGGCTTGGTCAGATAGTCATCGCTGCCGGCGGCAAGGCCCTTGATGCGATCACCCGCTTCGGCCATGGCTGACAGCATGAGAATGGGAAGGTCGTTGTTCCTGGCGCGGAGATCGGTGGCAAAGCTGGTTCCCATTTCTCCCGGCATCATCACGTCAAGCACGATGAGATCAAACACGATCGTGCGCAATTGCTCGCGCGCCTCTGCGGCATTGGCGGCTGGCGTGACGCGATAGCCATTGTTTGAGAGGAAGCTGCCCAGCAACGCCCGGATGCGCCGGTCATCATCCACCACCAGGATGTGGGCGGGTTCGTTCACGGGGCCTTCCGCCACGTGCGCGCCACCCAGGCCTCCGCAGCTTCGCGGTTTTCCGGGTTGATGAGGTTGAGCAGAAGTTCGCGGTAATTCTGTGCCGACCCGGTTTCAAGGTCAGCGATGGCACGCCGAAAACGTTTCGTTTGTGGTGCCGCCAGATCGCGCCACAATTTGTCACCCCTGTCAGTCAAGTAGAGCAAACGCTGGCGGCGGTCCTCCTCGCCTGCTTTTTGATAGACGAAGTCCTTGTCCAGCAGTTCCTTCAGCACCCGGCTCAGGGATTGCTTGGTGATGCGCAGGATGTCCAGCAGTTGCGCCACCGTCATGCCAGGGTTGCGCCCCACGAAATGCAAGACCCGGTGATGGGCCCGCCCGAACCCCAGTTTTTCCAGAATGCTGTCTGGATCGGCCACAAAGTCCCGATAGGCGAAGAACAGCAACTCGACGAGGACAACCGCATCTTCGTCCCGCAAAGGTTCATTTGAAATTATGTCAGCCATATTGACATATATACCACATCTGTTAGCGTTTGCCCGAAATTCGTGCAGTACGGGCCCGAATGCGAGTCATTCCCTCGCTATATGGCATGCAGCTGTTGCAACACAAAATAGTTGGAGACCCAACCATGGCAATAATTCCCTTTGACGACCGCGACGGCGTGCTCTGGTTCAACGGCGAGGTCATTCCCTGGCGCGAAGCCAAGGTCCATGTGCTGACCCACGGCCTGCATTATGGCTCGTCCGTGTTTGAGGGCGAGCGCGCCTATGGTGGCAGGATATTCAAGACGAAAGAACACACCCAGCGCTTCCGCAAATCCGCCAACATCATGGACTTCGATATTCCGTTCACGGATGATGAGATCAACGCCGCCAAGGATGATGTGGTGGCGAGGGCGGGCGGCGGCGACCAATATGTGCGGCCCGTGGCCTTCCGCGGATCGGAAATGATGGCCGTGTCGGCCCAGCACAGCAAGATCCACGTGGCCATCGCCACCTGGGCCTGGCCCTCCATGTTCGATCCGGAAACCAAGATGAAGGGCATCAGGCTCGATATTGCGGACTATCGCCGCCCCGATCCGCAATGTGCGCCGGTTCACGCCAAGGCGGCAGGCCTCTACATGATCTGCACCCTCTCAAAGCACAAAGCGGAGAAGAAGGGCTACGCTGACGCCATGATGCTGGACTGGCAGGGCCGCGTCGCTGAATGCACCGGCGCCAACATTTTCTTCATCCGCGATGGCGCCATCCACACGCCGACCGCCGACTGCTTCCTCAACGGCTTGACCCGCCAGACCGTTATGGCGCTGGCCAAGGAACAGGGAATGGAAGTGATTGAGCGCCGCATCATGCCGGACGAACTCAAGACCTTCAACGAATGCTTCATTGTCGGTTCGGCCGCCGAGGTGACACCGGTTTCCGAAATCGGCCCCTACAGCTTCAAGCCCGGCAACATGAGCCGCACCCTGATGGACGCCTATTCCAACGCGGTGCGGGTGTAGGGTACGGCTGCGCTTACCTTCTCACCTTGCGGGAGAGGGTCCGGCGACTTTTCGCCGTAGCCTTGGCGAAGGCGGAAGCCGGGGATGAGGGGTTCGCTTCAAACGCCCTATCTGTCAATATTCAGCGCCGCAATGTCCCCTCATCCGGCGCTCCGTGCCACCTTTTCCCGCAAGGGGAGAAAGAACAAATTCGCTTCGGCAAAACACTCCAAGGCCTTGCAGTGCAAAGCAGCTCAAGGTGTGGGTTGCAGGACTACAGGAGCCCCCACTCTCCTGAGCCGTCCTCGAATTGGATTCGATTATCAATACGACTGCCCAAACTTTCTTACTCAATCAACAGTGTGCACGTGACCAAGCTTCAAGTATTCAAATCTGCTATATACAAATATTTGAAATATTTGCGGAACCAAAATCATGGCTGAAGAAAACGCAACTCAGACGACCGACCGACTTGGCGAGAGCATCCAGTCGCAAATCTCAATAACATTTATGGACAATGTCAGAATCGAAGCGGGAGAGTATTTGGTCCACGTCACAATTCCCGGTGACAATGCCGCAGCATACTCGGCAATCCAGCTGCTCAAGTCCGATCTTGAATTCGCCAATGAATGTTTGGTTGAGGCTGACAAGCTTGGCATACCGGATGAAAGCAATTTGAATTCAAAAGCATTGATCTTCGCCGGAATAGTTGCTTATGCGAGAGCCTTCGTGACAAGCGTGCGCGGAGTTCGCATCTTGCCTTCTGAATTGATTGAAAATGGCGTCGCCTTTGATCTCACAATTCATTCTTACTTGATGGACCTGAGGAACAAACACGTCGCCCACTCAGTGAACGCGTTTGAGGAGTGCAATACGACTGGTGTGCTCGTTGGGTTTCCCGAAAAACCGACCCGGCCCAACGGCATCGGGTTTGTTATGAAAAGCAGCGTAGGAATTTCAAGGCAACAACTTATAAAAGCTCTTGGTCACATATCGACGCTCGTTGCACATCTCGAAACTGAATCCAAGGTGAGGCGCATCGCCTTGTTTGATGAGTTCAAAGCATTGCATGCTGCGGGCAATAGAATGGAACTTGCGCCAATACCGACGCTGAATGATCGCGCAAACGTTGGCAACAGGAGGTAATTGTCGCAGCAGGCCTCTCCTTTGAGTAGAAGGAAAATGTTTGTATCCGACTACTGTAGAGTTCCGACAACAGTGAATCTTATCCTCCATTCACGCAACCAGCGAAGCCCGTTGCGCAGCGCCACTGCGCGTTCGGAACGTCACCCTCACCTCAACATCTTTGTCGAGTTTGCCGAGGATCGCGATCATGCGGTCGAGGGTGAAACGGCGCAGCTGGGTGTTGCGGATTCTGGAAAATTCGGAATGGGCAACACCTGTCGCCGCTTCCGCGTCGCGGGTTGAGAACTTGCGCGCATCCAGCAGGCGAATGATTTTTGCTGCGATCACGGCGCGGGCCTGTTCGAGGTCGGCATTGGGGCGGCCAAAGTCGAGGTAGACATTGCCGCTGCCCCGCATAAGTTCAATTTTTTCTTTACCCACTACAATACCTCTTTCACTAGCAAAGCCTAACCCGCGCCAGACCCCATGGCGATCGTATCGAGATTGCCAAGGAAATCCGACTTGCCCAGAGGGACGCCATTGTGCCGCAACAGCGCATAGGCAACTGACATGTGAAAGTGGAAATCCGGAACGATGACGTCGGCGGCGTAGTTTACCGCCGTCATGCCCCTGCTGTCGTCCATGAAGGTCGGCAAGATCTTGTCGGCGCGTTCAGCTACATGCTCTGGCACTATGGCCTCCAGATAGCGTGCAGCCGTCTCAAGGCTCGTGCGCAGCTCCTGCCACGTGGTCTCGTCGTAGCCCACCCGCAGCGCCGGTTCATCGGAGAAGTGCCGGGCAAAATCGACCGACAGGTAACAGACATATTGCACCTGCTGCAACAGGTTGAACATGTCCGGGAAAAGGCGCGCCTGCAAATAGGCTTCAAGCGGAGTGTTGCTTGCCGTGGCGTGTTGCTCCGCCTTGTCCATGATCTGGCCCAGGTTGCGAAGCCCCTTCACCATCGAGGCGATCGTCAGCCTGTGGAGGGGATTGGCCGTCGTGGACTTGGTCATGCGCGTCTCCTCGTGTGAGTGGCAGTTTCAGCAGCATATCGAATCCGGTCCATCATTTTCCCGCGCCCGTTGCTCTATGCCCTGATCCGCACAGGCTGTTCCGCCAATTCGGCGATGAAACGCTTGACCTCGACCGCAGGCACTTCGCGCACCTCTCCGGATGTGAGCGTGCCCAATTGAAACGGACCGTATTGGATGCGGATCAGGCGATTCACCACACAATTGAAATACTCGAAGAGCTTTCTGATCTCGCGGTTCTTTCCTTCCGTCAGCGTCATCCGGTACCAGGTGTTGGTGCGTCCGCCCTTGTCGGTCTCCTCCGTCAGCTCGACACCCCGATAACGGACTCCCTCGACCGTGACACCGCGGCGCAACACGGCCACCTGGTTCTCGGTGAGGTGGCCATGGACCCGCACGCGGTATAGACGCGGCAGCGCCGTGGCTGGCGACATCATGGTTTGTGCCAGCGGTCCATCGGAAGTCAAAATGAGCAGGCCCTCGCTGTTGACGTCAAGACGGCCGACATAGATGACGCGCGGCATGGCTTTGCCCCATAGCGGCGGTTTCAACGCATCAAGGTCGTAAATGGTTTGCCGACCCTGCTTGTCAAAGGCCGTGACCAGCACGTCGAGCGGCTTGTTGAGGAGAAAGAGCCGCGGCTGCGAACGGGTCGAAGGTGAAAGCGGCTTTCCATCCAGTTCCACCGTGTCACCGTCATTCACCGGGACTGTGGCCCCAGCGATGGCGCCATTCACCTTGATGCGGCCATCCGCGACCATGCGTTCGGCTTCGCGGCGCGAGCCGACGCCTGCCTGCTGGAGATAGACGTTCAGGCGCAACTAGCGCGCTTCCCGGCGAAATGACGTCATTTCGCCGAAGAGGATTCGCGCAAAATGAATCCTTGGGAGCATGTCCCGTTCGCCAAACCGCTGCGCACTTTGGCGGGACATGCTCTAGCCGCCCGTGACCGGCGGAAAGAATGCCACTTCCCGTGCGCCCAGAATTGAATGGTCCATCCTGACGTGGACCTGGTCCACGGCGGCACGGATGACCTTGGCATTTGAAAAGGCGGCAGCGCAGCCATTGTCGGTTGCCACGAGGTGGTCCAGCAGGCCCGCCACAGTCGTCACGCTGGACGGCACCTCGATGTTGTCCTCGCCGCGGCCGATGACCTGCCGGAAACGGGCGAAATAAAGAAGTTTCATTCCTCAGCCACAACATGCCGGAGCCCGGCGCGGAAATAGTCATAGCCGGTGTAGAGCGTCAGCGCTGCCGCAATCCACAAGCCCGCAATCCCAAGCTTGGTGACACCGGTGATCAATTGGTCGCCCTGGGGACCCGCAATCAAAAGGCCGATGGCCACAAGCTGGACCGTGGTTTTCCACTTGGCGATCTTGGTGACTGGAACAGAGACCGCCAATTGCCCCAGGAATTCCCGCAAACCCGACACCAGAACCTCGCGGGCCAGAATGATGATCGCGGCCCAGACATGGCCGCCAAGCAGAATCTGGTCGCCACACAGAACCAGCAGAATGACGGCCACCAGCACCTTGTCGGCGATGGGATCAAGCATCTTGCCTAGGGCCGATTGCTGGCCCCATTTGCGGGCCAGGTAGCCATCAAAAAAATCGGTGATGGCAGCGGCAATGTAAATTGCCAGCGCGCCAAGCCGTGTGCCATCTGTTCCCCACAAGAGGAGGCCAGCCACCACCGGCACCGCTGCGATGCGGCCATAGGTGAGGATGTTCGGAAGATTCCAAACTTTCGATACCGCGCCGCTTTGGCCTGCCTTGACGTTCATCGCTGCACCGCTCATGTGGCCTCTCCTACTGCGAGTCCGGGTGGAAATGGTCGAAAATCGCCTGGGCCAGCTGCCTGCTCACCCCTGCGACTCCTGCCAAATCAGCCACATTTGCCTTACCAATAGCTTTCGCCGATCCGAAGGATTGGAGCAAGGCTTTCTTGCGCGTGGGACCTATGCCCGCAATCTCGTCCAGCGGGTTGACACCGATGGCGCGGCTGCGTTTCGCCCGGTGGCTGCCGATGGCGAAGCGGTGGGCTTCGTCACGCAGGCGCTGGACATAATACAAAACCGGATCGCGGGTTTCGAGCATGAAACTCGGTTTACCCTGAATGTGAAAATGCTCGCGTCCCGCGTCCCGGTCCGGACCTTTGGCCACACCCACCAGCGGCACATCGTGAATGCCAAGCTCCGCCAACACGCCGGCAACGGCTGAAAGCTGGCCTGCACCCCCGTCGATCAGAACCAAATCAGGCCAGGTCTGCGTTTCTGCCTCGGGTGCATCTGGGTCCGCGCCGCCTTCCTTGAGCAGGCGCGAAAAACGCCGCGTCAACACTTCACGCATCATGCCAAAATCATCTCCGGCAATTTCCGTCTGCCGGATATTGAACTTGCGGTATTGCGATTTGACGAAGCCCTCGGGCCCCGCGACGACCATGCCGCCGACGGCATGGGTCCCTTGAATATGCGAATTGTCATAAACCTCGATGCGGCGGGGCGGCGCTTCGAGATTGAAGGCTTTGGCGACACCTTCGAGCAGCTTTTCCTGCGAAGAGGATTCCGCCAGCTTCCGGCCATTGGCCTCGCGGGCGTTGCTGACAGCGTGATCGACGAGCAGTTTTTTCTCGCCGCGCCGCGGCACATGGATCTCGACCCTGTGGCCGGCGTGGGTGGTGAATGCCTCCTCGAGAAGTTCCCGTTCCTCCACTTCATGGGAGAGCAGAATGAGCGGCGGCAGCGGCTTGTCGTCGTAGAACTGGCCGAGGAAGGCCGCGAGCAATTCGCTGTCGGTGGTGAATTTGTCGGTTCGGGGGAAATAGGCGCGGTTGCCCCAGTTCTGGCCGGAGCGGAAAAAGAACACCTGCACGCAAGTCTGCCCGCCCTCGTGGGCCAGCGCAAAAACATCCGCCTCGTCCACACCCTGCGGATTTATGCCTTGCGACTGGGTGACAAAACTCAGTGCCTGGATGCGGTCGCGGAAGCGCGCGGCGGTTTCGAAATCGAGTGCGTTGGAGGCCTCTTCCATCTTTCGCGCCAGATCGGCCTTCACCGGTCCGCCGCCTTTGGAAAGAAAGGTTTCGGCCTCGCCGACCAGCGCGGAATAATCCTCCGGCGCAATGTAGTTCACGCAGGGGGCAGCGCAGCGCTTGATCTGGTGCAAGAGGCAGGGCCGGGTGCGGTTCTGATAGGTTGAGTCCGAACAGGTGCGGATGAGGAAAGCCTTCTGCAGCGTGTTGATGGCCTGGTTCACCGCTCCCGCCGAGGCAAAGGGGCCGTAGTAACTGCCCTTGCGGTTGCGGCTCCCACGATGTTTCACCAGTTGCGGAACGGCATGGTCCTTGGCGATGAGGATATAGGGGAAGCTTTTGTCATCACGCAGGATGACGTTGAAACGCGGCTTCAGCTTCTTGATGAGGTTTGATTCCAGCAGCAGCGCTTCGGCTTCAGAGGCCGTGGTCACAAATTCCATATGCGCGGTGAGCGAGATCATCAGGGCGATGCGGTTGTTGTGACCCTGGCCCCGCGCATAGTTCGAGACGCGGTTCCTGAGGTTCCGCGCCTTGCCGACATAGAGCACATTCCCCTTCGCATCATACATGCGGTAAACGCCGGACTTCCCCGGCAGCCGCGTGACGAAATCGGCAATCAGGGCCGTGCCGTCGAGGGGATGGGATTCGGGTTCGGACATGGCTGCGGTTTTAGACCAAGGGCACGGACGGGCAATGGCAGGAGCGGCAAGGCGCTGATTTTGCGATAGGATTTTTTACCTTGACAAACGGTAATGTTCGTGTTATGTTCTCTTAATGATCAACACATTTCTCATTTTCTTTTTGGCGCTGTTTCGGGTCTTCGGAATAAGGCCCCTCCCGGCTTCCGCCTTGGCCAAGGCTTCGGCGGACAAGTCGGCCCCCTCCCCCGGCAAAGCTGGGTGGTGGGTGTGGAGCTGGCGGAGCCACCCCCTTCCCGCCGCCCCCACATCCCTGTTAGGCTGCCAGCCAAACCAAAACAGGGAGAAGACCACCATGACCTTCAAATCACTTCTGCGCGGGTGTGCAGCCGCCGCCTTTATCGCCGCCTCCACGGGCGCCGCACTTGCCGAAAAGCTCGTCATCGCCACTTGGGATGCCTACACGCCCAAGGACATGGTGGAGAAGTTCAAGGCCGCCACGGGGATTGATCTCGAGCTCACTTTGCACGCCACCAACGAAGAAATCATGGGCAAGGTGACGGCCAGCGGCGGGGCGGGCTATGACATCATATTCGTCTCCTCGCCTTTCGCCGAGGCGCTGCAAAAGCTTGAAATGCTGGCACCGATCGACCACGCAAAGATTCCGAATTTCGCCAACCTCTACCCCGAGGCAGCCCAACTCACCCATGATCCGGGCAACACCTATTCAGTGCCTTACACCTGGGGCACCACCGGCCTGTGCTATCGTTCAGATCTTGTGAAGGCCGAGCCCACCAGCTGGTATGACCTGCTCAAGCCGAGCGACGAGCTCAAGGGCAAGATCACCATGCTGGCAACCGACCGCTGGCTGATGGCGGCGGGGTTGATCGCCAACGGCATGTCGGTGAACACCGTGGACCAGGCCAGCCTCGACAAGGTGCGTGACCAGCTCGTTGCCACCAAGAAAGACCTGCTGGCCTATGACGACACGACCTTCTATTCCAAGCTCGTCTCCGGCGAGGCTACCCTGGTTCACGCCTGGGATGGCTGGTGCAACATCGGGATATCTCAAAATACCGCGATCAAATTCATGGTCCCCAAGGAAGGCAGCGACCTCTTTGTCGATACCCTGGTCATTCCCAAAGCATCCCAGAACCAGGAAGCGGCCCACAAGTTCCTCGACTTCATTCTCAATGCCGAGAACGGCAAATGGGTGGTCGAGAACACCTTTTACAAGGTGCCCAACAAGGCCGCCATGGATACGGTCGACAAGGCAATGCTCACCACCTATCCGAACATCGCCATGCCGCCTGCCGACCTATTGAAGAATGAGCAGCTGCGCGATCTCGGTGACGGAATGAAGGCTTTCTCCAAGACGGTATCCGAAATCATGGCGGCGAAGTGAGGTTCACAGGCGTCACCCCGGCGAAGGCCGGGGCCTAGCTTAGGGCGCGCCATGACCGATGAGAAGTATCCGGCAATCTATATCATGGCCAAACGCTACCGGGGCACCATGTATGTCGGTGTGACCAGCAAGTTGTGGGACCGCGTGTGCGACCATAAGAACGAGACATTTGATGGCTTCACCAAAGAGCAAGGCTTGAAATCATTGGTCTGGTACCAGCACTATGACGGCATGGATGAAGCTATCCGCGCCGAGAAGCTGTTGAAGAAATGGAGACGGGAGTGGAAGATCCGCATCATCGAGGAATTAAATGCCGACTGGCGCGATCTGCATGATCACATCGATGGCAGACTTGGACTCGAAGGGGAAAAAGCGGGGCCCCGGCCTTCGCCGGGGTGACGGTAAATTAGATTGAGAGAAGCGCGCCGCTACTCCTCCACCCTTCTCATGCTGCCCGGCCTGTTGTGGTTGTTGGCGCTGATGGTGGTGCCGTGCCTGCTGATCTTTGTGCTCGCCTTCTTCGAGCGCGGCACCTATGGCGGCATTGATTGGAACGTGGTGACGCTGGAGAATTTCCGCCGCGCCTTCGATCCGCTTTATGCCACCATCCTGTGGGACTCGGTCCGCATTGCGGGGCTGGCGACGGCGATTGCCCTGCTGATCGGCTATCCGGCGGCCTACGCCATTTCAAAAGCGCCGGAACGCTGGCAGACCACATTGCTGTTCCTCGCCATCCTGCCCTTTTGGACCAATTATCTCATCCGCACCTACGCCTGGATGGTGCTGCTCAATCCAGCGGGGCTTGTGAACGGGGCGCTGCGCTGGCTTGGCCTGCCGCCGATGGCCCTGCTCTACAACGAGTTCGCCGTGGTGCTGGGCCTCACCTACAACTACACGCCCTTTGTGATCCTCGCGATCTATGCGGCCTTGCAGCGCCTGGACCCCTCCTATGCCGAGGCCTCCCGCGATCTCGGTGCATCAGCGGCCACAACATTCTGGCGCATCACCTTGCCGCTCACCGCCCCCGGCGTGGCGGCGGGCACCGTGTTTGTTTTCGTGCTCTCCATCGGCAATTTCGTGACCCCGGATCTTTTGGGCGGCGGCAAGCTGCAGATGGCAGGCAATTTGATTTACGACCAGTTCCTGACGGCACGGGACTGGCCCTTTGGCGCGACACTTTCCGCCATCCTCATCGCCTTGATGCTGGTGCTGTTGTTTGTGCAAGCCCTGTTCTCGCGCCGCGCCCATGGTGAAACCTGGGGGGGGCGCGCATGAACCGCTGGCTGGGCGCGCATCTCTCCGGCACCTTTGCCTTTCTCTACCTCCCCATTGTCGTGCTGATGGTGCTGTCCTTCAACAAGGCCGGATTGCCCACGGCCTGGGGCGGGTTTTCGGTGGAGTGGTATGGCAAGCTGTTTGCCAATCCGAGAATACAATCTGCCGCACTGAACTCGGTGATCGTCGCCAGCATCGCCACCGCCATGGCCACCGTGCTCGGCACCCTGCTGGCGCTGGGCGTCGAACGCGCCAAACCTTCCGCCGCGCGGGAGGCATTGCTGTTCATGCCCATGATCATCCCGGACATTGTGCTGGCGATTGCCCTGCTCTCGTTCTTCACCCTGTTGAAGTTTTCCCTTGGTCTTCACTCCATCATCATGGCCCATGTGGTCTTCAACATCGCCTTTGTCTGTGCCGTGGTGCGCGCGCGGTTGAAAAATTTCGACTGGGCCCTGACCGAAGTCTCGCGCGATCTTGGAGCTGGTCCCATCACCACCTTCCGGCACATCACCCTGCCCTTGATCCTGCCGTCCGTTTTCGCAGGGGCACTCTTGTCCTTCACCCTGTCGGTGGATGAATTCATCATTGCCTATTTCACCGCCGGTGCCGGGCAATCCTCCACGACGCTGCCCATGCAGATCTACTCCATGATCCGTTTCGGCGTGACGCCGGAGATCAACGCCATGGCCACCATCGTGATGTTCGCGAGTTTCGCCGCCCTGCTTCTGGCCCAGCGCTTGAACAGCGGCAAGGTTCCGGGCATGTAGGTCACCTGTCGAGGGAGATTGCGATGGCAAAGCCAGTCAAAAAGAAAGCTGCGAAAAAGCCCGCCAAAAAGAAGAAAAAGATCGTGGCGCTGTTTCCGGAGGCGGCCTTTGGCCCGGCGCTCAATTCCGTTGGCATTGGCCAGGCGCTGGAAAAGCTCGGTCACAAAGTGGTGTTTCTCTCCGACCCCGGTTTTCTCGATGTCTACAAAGGCTATGGCTTTGAGGCCCATCCTGTGAACCTGTCGGAACCCCTGCCGCCCGCGGAGATGGCGAAGTTCTGGGTCGATTTCATCAACGGCCACATCCCCAATTTCCGAAAAACGCCCTACGACCAGATCGACAATTACGTGAAGGGCTGCTGGGAGATGATCGTTGAAACAGCGAAATGGGCGGAGAAGGACCTGCCCGGCGTTCTGGACAAAGTGAAGCCGGACGTGGTGTGCGTGGACAATGTCATCCTCTTTCCCGCCATCAAGGCCTACGCCAAGAAAAACAAAAAACCCTGGGTGCGGGTCATCTCATGCTCGGAAAACGAGATCGAAGACCCCAGCATTCCGCCGCATCTTTCAGGCTGCGGTGAGAATGACAGACGCGGCCACGCCGCCTATCGCAAGCGTTTCAACGCGGTGATCAAGCCGATCCACGACAATTTCAACGCCTTTCTGAAATCCGTGGGCGAGAAGAAATATCCCATCGGGCAGTTCTTCGAGGCCAGCCCCCACATGAACATCCTGCTCTATCCCTCGGCGGTGAAGTTCAAGCGCAAGCACAAGCTCTCAGCGAAGCAGTTCCAGTATCTGGAAGGCTGTGTGCGCAAGGACGCGGCCTATAGAGTGCCGACCTTCAAGGCCAACGACGACAAGCCCCTGCTCTATGTGAGTTTTGGCTCGCTCGGCTCCGGCGATACGGAACTGCTGAAGCGGCTCATTGCCGCCGTCGGAAAAATGCCGGTCAGGGCGCTTGTCAATGTCGGCGACTACGTGGATCAGTATTCCGTGATCCCCGACAATGTCATCATCGACAAATGGTTTCCGCAACCCTCCGTCATTCCCAAGGTCGATGCGGCCATCCACCATGGCGGCAACAACAGCTTCACCGAGTGCCTCTATTTCGGCAAGCCCGCCATCATCATGCCCTTTGTCTGGGACGGCCATGACAATGCAACCCGCGTCCAGGAGACCGGCCACGGCTTCAAGATGCCGCGCTACGCGTGGACCGAGGCCGAGTTGATCGCCAA
>JANPDD010000030.1:0-8873 GCA_031431295.1 Hyphomicrobiales bacterium
CTGGCTGCCCGGGCTTTCGGCAGGCGGCATGCCTTCGAGGCCCCGCAGCAACTCTTCCTCTGTCATCTGCTCAAGCTCGACTGTCTCCTCGTTCGACTCGGCGACCATCGTCATGTCGCCCGACTGGGCGATGAGCGGCACTTCTGTCTCCTCGGGTTCGTCCATCTCCACATGCTTCTGCATGGCATGGATGTATTCCTCGCGGAGGTCGTCCTTGTTGATGGTCTCGGAAGCAATTTCACGCAACGAGACAACCGGGTCCTTGTCGCGGTCCCGCTCAACTGTCAGCGGCGCGCCCTGCGAGATGATGCGGGCCCGGTGCGCGGCAAGCAGAACCAGCTCAAAGCGGTTCGGCAATTTATCGATGCAATCTTCAATGGTGACACGCGCCATGAAGCTCCAACTCCTGATTTAATGGAAACTGGGCGGCTTCTAACGTCTGGGTATCCAAAACGCAAGGACCGTCATATTCCGTTACCTGCAGCGAGAACCCGGCAGCTTCGCCGGGGTGCGCTGGTGCGGCCGAAAGGACTCGAACCTTCACGGGTCTCCCCGCTACCACCTCAAGGTAGTGCGTCTACCAATTCCGCCACGGCCGCACACCGCATCGTCAAGCGCGGCGCGTGATTAACAGGCGGTTCAATGTTGCGCAACCCCCGCTGACGCAAGTTGGATTGGCGGGCTTCCAGCAATCCACATGCAGTCCGTACACGCTGCGCACAACGCCCGTGGTTAACAATCTCAAGCGATTTTCCCGATCAATTACATTAACTTGCCATGCCACCTTGAACGCCGCCGCAACGCGGCTGCGATATTCTGGTCCCCACAAGAAAAACGGAATGGGGCATCAAAATGTTGAAGAGCACCACGGCGGGAGCAGCAATGCTGGTGACGGCGATGCTTCCTTGCCAGGCCTTTGGCCTTTCCCGCGCCGACACGCCAAGCCCCGCCTATGCACCCGAATTCGGCATTGCCCGCCCACCCATCGGCTTTGTGCGATTCTGTGCCGAAAACCCGCAGGAATGCAAGAAGGTCCCCGGCGGCAGCAAGCGTCTGGCAATGGATCCGGGGCGCTGGAACATGCTGTATCAGGTCAACACCTACGTCAACGGCAAGATCATGCCGGTCAGCGACATGGAGCTTTATGGCGAGTCAGAGCGCTGGGCCTTTCCCGTCGATGCAGGGGACTGCGAAGACTATTTACTGCTCAAGAAGCACTACCTTGAGGAGCTGGGCTTTCCACCAGCAGCACTGCTGATCACTGTCGTGCTGGACGAAAACAAGGAAGGCCACGCCATCCTCACCGTCGCCACTGACCAGGGTGACTACGTTCTCGACAACCGCCGCAACGACATCACCCGCTGGCGTGACACGAACTACACGTTTCTCAAACGCCAATCGCAATCCGATCCGCGGGCTTGGGTGGCGCTTCTGAGGGAAAAGACCATCGCATACGGCACCGTGGGCTCCAGCAACGCCCACTGAGCAGGAACAACAAGACAGGCCCGGCCGGCGTCCCCCCATCCCCCAAACCGCCGGGCTTTCGGAGCCGGCACCGTCCCACCCGGTGTCGGCTCCACCCATTTTAACCGGCCCTGACAAGTCGCTGAGGGTCCCATTCGTTAAAGCTGGAATGATGCCGTTAACCAACTGGTAACACTCTTGTTGCGCGAAGCCCCCGGCTGTAGGAGTCTTAACAGACAGTTAATGGCGTCGGGTGGGGCAACAAGATGTTAAGACAGGTGGCGGCGGTGACAATTGCCCTCATGACCGTGGCGGCAGCCATTTTGCCGACCGGCGCAGTGGCAAAAGACCGGGGCAATTTCGTAACGGAGTTCGGCAAAACCCGCCCACCCATCGGCTACGTCAGGTTTTGTGCCGAAAACCCCCGGGAATGCCACAGTGTCACCCTGTTGAACCCGCGGCTCAAGCTGACACCGGAACATTGGAACGACCTTTATCGCGTCAACACCAAGATCAACACCACAATCAAGCCCGCAACCGACGAAGAGCTGTATGGCAAGGCCGAGCACTGGACCTACCCCGAGACGGCCGGAGACTGCGAGGACTACTTGCTGCTCAAGAAGCGCGTCCTGGAAGCCATTGGTTTTCCAGCGTCTTCCCTGCTGATCACCGTCGTCATGGATGAGAACAACCAAGGCCACGCCGTTTTGTCTGTTGCCGCTGATTCAGGTGACTACATCCTTGACAACCGCCGCAACGACATTCTCACCTGGCGTGAAACCAGCTACAGGTTCCTGAAGCGCCAGACCCAGCGTGACCCCAGGCAGTGGGTGTCGCTTGATGGCTCTGGTGCCGTGGCGACTGCGGCACTTGCCACCACGTCCGGCGAGTGACGCCAAATGCCAACATGCCTGACGACACTGACCAGCGCACCTTGATCCGCCGCGTTCTTGAAAAGACCGGATGGACACAGACGGAGCTGGCCAAAAGAGCGGGACTTGACCCTTCAACACTGTCGCGTTTCCTCAGCAGTCCGCGCGATGGTCAGGTGTTGCGGGCCAACACGATCAAGCGCATCGAACAGGTCATTGGCCTGCCACTTGGCAGTTTAACGGGTGACGCGAGCGTGGCCGAAGCTCCCGGCTTTGCTGAGACCGAAGCCACACCGTACAGCCCCGATGGCGAGGATCACAATTCCGGGGTTGCGGCCGTCACGGCGGCTCTGCGGGCCATCCATGGCAATATCGATGCATGGGTCTTGCAGACCCGCGCCCTTGATCTTGCGGGCTATCTGGTTGGCGATATTGTCTTTGTGAAACTCGGCGCGAGCGCACTGGATGGTGACGTTGTTTGCGCCCAATGCTATGACTGGCCGCAGAAAAAGGCACAAACCGTATTCCGCCTTTTCCAGCCGCCCTACCTCGTCGCGGCCAGTGCCAACCCGCACAAGCATCGTCCGCTTGAAGTGGACAACGCCAACGTGATCATCAAGGGCGTGGTTCAGTTTTCAATACGCGCGAAACGCCAATAGGCGGCACGCCGTCCGAAAATTGTCTTTTGAAAATCATGTGATTTTGTGATTGTCTGACGCCGCTACGTGCTGTAAGTAGGCGCTTCCGGCAATGGAACCCAGAGAATCGGGGGCAAAATCATATGAAACTGGTTTTTACTGAACTCGAAGTGGCGGCCGCCTTGCAAAAATCTCCGGCGGAATTTGCCATCCTGCGACCCGCCCTTGAACGCCTTGGCTTTCCCAAGCCGCTGCGGGGAATCGAGGACCGCTGGTCCATCATGGATGTGATCAGTTGGGTGCAGTCCAGTAGCGACTATGATGGCCTGCCAACTGGAATTGGAAATGGATTTGCTGAAGGCAAAATGAAATTCAGCTGAACCGCCGCATCGCCCCGCGCATCAATCTTTCAACCGGATGACTTTTTGCATGATCCTCGTACTCACCCCCCGGCAAGTGGCAGCGGCCTTCAACAAATCCACGGGCGAATTTGAAAACCTGCGGGCGCAGCTTGAAACGCTTGGCTTTCCAAAACCCTTGCGCGGCTTGCCGGACCGCTGGTCGATTCTGGATGTCATGGATTGGCTGAAGTTCAGTCATGGTGAGGGAGTGCAATTACCTGACGCCGCCCAGTTCCTGGCGCCCGCCGCCCGGAACTAGTGCCTGCTTCCACGTCTCCGTCAGCCCAGTCCTGCTTTGAACCGTTGCCAGTTCGCAACATAGCGCCGGGCCGACCCGGTCAGTGCCGCCGCACGTGCCGCGTCGATCTGGAGTATGACTTTGCCGGGGGCTCCGACGACAAGCGAATTGTCGGGGATCATCTTGCCCTCGGGGATGAGTGCATGCGCACCAATAAGACAGTTCCGCCCGATGACCGCATGGTTGAGGACTGTGGCGCCCATGCCCACCAGTGAATTGTCACCGATCGTGCAGCCGTGCAGGATGGCCTTGTGTCCGATCGTGCAGTCGCGGCCAATGCTGAGTGGCGCGCCCATGTCTGTATGCAAGACGCAACCATCTTGCACATTGCTGCCCTCGCCCACTTCGATCCATTCATAGTCGCCCCGCAACACGGCCTGGAACCAGACGCTTGCATGATGCAGCAACCGTACTTTGCCCACGAGGTCAGCGCTGGGTGCGATCCAGAAATTGCCTTCCGCCGGCAAAGACGGAGCAATCCCATCCAAACTGTAAATCGCCATTTCGAACCTCAGACCAGACCAAACACCTGAGTCAGGATAAACACGCCTTGCAGAAAGCTCCAGAGCAATGCGGCGGCAAGGACGGCGGCACCCAGGGCTGGCCGGTCGATTAGGTCATCAAATGCGTCGAGCAGTATTGTCGTTGGAGCTGCGAAAACGATGATAGCTACACGCAGCGGCGTCAGCAGTGTCGGGTTGGCATCAAACAGGCCCGCAAGGCGTGGTTCTTCATCTGTGGCCATGCCCCACAATGAACCCACAATTCCGGCGGAGACAAAGCCGACGGCAATCGCCAGCAGATAGGCCGCATGATCGGCTGCCATGGAACTCAACTCCGGATCACAAACACCTGTGCCGGATTGGCACAGCGGATTAACATGTGATTCAGAATTGCAAGATCAGTGCCTCAATACAAGCGCTGAAGCGTTCCGGCCCTATTCTTCGAGATCAAACTCAAGGATGGCCATGGAGAAATTGTACGAGAGCTCACCGTCCTCCTCGTCGCGGAAGACGACGCCAATGAATTCCTCGCCAATATAGACTTCGCCTGAGTCTTTTTTCTGCGGGCGGACCCGAACCGCGATGCCCGGGTTGGCGAATTTGCCACGCAAAAACCTGGTCAGTTTGGCTATTTCATCTGGCTTCAAGGCAGCACTCCGGAGGGTTCGGAAACCGGGCTTAGCCCGGTTCTCCTTCACCTGCAACCGCGTCCACCTGATGGTCCATGCTGCGGGCCGGTTCCTCACATCCTGCCATCCCGACAATTTTGGCTGGAACACCTGCAACGGTGCGATGGGGCGGCACGTCGTGCAACACAACGGAGCAAGCAGCAATCCGCGAACAATTGCCAACCTCGATATTGCCGAGAACCTTGGCACCGGCTCCGATCAGTACGCCATGGCGGATCTTTGGATGACGGTCACCGCATTCCTTGCCAGTGCCACCCAATGTCACGCCCTGCATCATGGAAACATTGTCCTCAACGACGGAGGTCTCGCCAATCACAATGTCATGACCGTGATCAATCATGATGCCCTTGCCGATCCGGGCGGCAGGATGAATGTCCACGCTTGATATCATCGAAGAACGGCTCTGCAGATAATACGCAAAGTCCCTCCGCCCCTCCAGCCACAGCCGGTGGGCCATGCGATGGGCCTGCAGGGCCTGATAGCCTTTGAAATAAAGCAAAGGGTCGATGTAGCGGTGGCAGGCCGGGTCACGGTCGAAGGTTGCCGTCAGGTCCGCCCGCGCCGCATCACCGATGGCGGGTTCGGTATCAAGCGCGTCGAGAAAGGCATTGACCACGGCCTCCGACGACAAATCCGCAGTGCCAAGGCGCTGCGCCAGCCTGTGCACCAGCGCCAATTCAAACGAGTCATGGGCCAGAACCGACGAATAGATGAAACCACCCAAGGCCGGTTCGGCCCGCACAGCGTCTTCTGCCTCGCGCCGCACCCTGTCCCAAACAGGGTCGATCTTTTCAACGGTCTTGAGATTTGTCTCTCGGGCCATCAACAACTCCAATTCGATGCAGAACCTGTGGTCATTATAGGCGCTATTGACCTATTTGGGGAGGGGGCCAGGCAATGCCAAGACCGAATTGATTAATGCTCCCGTCCGCTCAGGAATTCCAGCACTGCGCGCTTGTAGCCCTTGTCGCCCACTGCGTTCATGTGGTTGCGCCCCGGCAGGGTGACACCTTTGGCACCGGGAATGAGATCAACCAGCGGCTGAACGGCCCCGGCCACATCATCCACCTCACCCGCAACCACGAGCACCGGCACGACGATCTGGCCGAGGGCCTCTGGCTTGATTCTGACCCGTGACGACCGCATGCAGGCCGCAAGCGCCCTGAGATCGCTCTTCGTTTGCTCTGCAAACAGCCGGAACGAGCGCGCCCCGGGGTCCGTCACCTCCTGCACTGTCGTAGCCTCAAGGCCATCGGCAATTGCATCAGCACCCGGCACGCCGAGCACCATGCGTTCCCCCAATCCGGCAAGGATGACCCGCTTCACGGAAGCCGGTTTCTGCAGCGTGAGGAACGCCGCAATGCGCGCGCCCATGGAGTAGCCCATGATGGCCGCCGCAGAAATGCCAAGGTGGCGCAGAAGCCGCCCGGCATCATTTGCCATAAGGGGAGCGGAATAGTCAGCCGGAGAATAGAGCTTCTGGCTTTCACCATGGCCGCGGTTGTCGATCATGATGACACGGTAGCCGGCATCAAGCAGTGTTTTCTGCCAACCTGTGGCAACCCAGTTGACCCTGTGATTGGACGCAAAACCATGGATCAGCAGGACCGCCTCCCCCTGCCCGTCATCCACATAGGCAATTTCAACACCATCTGAATTGAATTTTTGCATGGGAGACAAGATATGCTATCCGGCAGTCGTTACAAGCATCTGGGAGCAAGGCAACCATGGCGTCGGGCGCAACACCTCATTTTCACAACAGCATGGGCGTCGCCGCAATTGAGATCGGGGCCAAGGAGTTCATGTGCATCGGCGCCACACCGCCCCATGACCATCCCCACGTCTATCTGGACATGGGTGCGGCAGTCGAAATCATCTGTCCCTATTGTTCAACGCTCTACCGCCACAACAGGAAACTTGCAGCAGACTCTGCCGCACCTGCTGAAGCCATGTGGCACCGGGCCGCCTGACGCGTTGCCATGCCAGAGCTGCTGACCGGCGACCAGGCGCGGCGCATCGCGCTGGCAGCGCAAGGGTTTGATCACCACCACCGTTCGAGGCCAGCAACATGGTCTGCCATCGCACGCACCATCGACCGCCTGAACCTGTTGCAGATTGACAGCGTCAACGTTTTGGTTCGCTCGCATTATCTGCCGCTTTTCTCGCGCCTCGGCAAATATGATCGCGCCCTGCTCGACGCCCGCACATTGGCGGCGAACAAGCGCCACGTCTTCGAATATTGGGCCCATGAGGCAAGCCTGGTGCCGCTGTCACTGCATCACCTTCTGCGCTGGCGCATGCAGCGGGCGCGCACGGGTTCTGGCACATATGGTGCCATGGATCATTTCGCGAGCGAGGAAGCGGCCTATCTGGGCAAAGTACTTGCGTTTGTTGAAAAAAATGGCCCGGCCCGGGTCCGCGATGTGCCCGATGGCGGCAAAGGCCTTGGTGGGTGGTGGGGCTGGAGCAAGGGCAAGCTCGCACTCGAAACCCTGTTTGACCACGGCCTCGTGACCACAGCATCGCGGGACGGCTTTGAGCGCATCTATGATGTTCCAGAGCGGGTCATTCCGGCGGACATTCGCAACCGTGAAGCACCGCCCGAGCGGGAGGCCCTGCGCCAGTTGCTGGCACTTTCCGCACAGGCACTGGGCATCGCCACGGAGACTGATCTCCGCGATTATTTCCGCCTGCCTGTCGCTGAAACAAAAACAGCCATTGAAGACTGCCTGGCCGACGGATCAATACGTCCCGTAATGGTCGTGGGGTGGAAGCAGCAGGCCTATTTGCACCGCGACACACGCATGCCAAGGGCGGCGGGCGGCATCGCCCTGCTCACACCCTTTGATCCGCTTGTCTGGAACCGCCAACGTGCTGAAAGGCTTTTCAACTTTCACTATAGAATTGAACTCTATACACCTGCCGCCAAGAGAAAATTCGGCTACTACGTCTTGCCCTTTCTGAGTGGTGACCGACTTGCGGGACGGCTTTGTCTCAAGGCTGACCGGGAGAACGGCAGGCTACTCGTCAATACGGCTCATCATGAGGCCAGCGCGGATGCAGCAACAATCGCCAAGGAGCTGGCTGCGGAGTTGCACTTGATGGCGGACTGGCTGGAGCTTCGCGATGTGAAAATTGCACGCATCGGCAATCTTGCCGCGACATTGCGCAAATACGCGTGAGCCTGTGGTGCGGGCGGGCGGAGCCGAATCGGCACGGGATTGCTCCCAACGGATTTAAGTCCGTTGTGTAGCAATAAAAACAAATGAATTTGCAGGGCATACGTGTCAAAAGCGGAAGCAGAACGAAGCCAGCAGCGCTTCTCAGTTCGACCCAAGGCCGAAGTCCTTGCAGTTGCGAAGTTTTCGCGACAGGCAAATCGGTGCGGTGTGGAAGAGCATCAGGATGAATACGGAACCTACTGGGGCGACGCGAGTACCAGCCTGAAACGGTTGTCGAGACGGACCGAGCCATCGCCTCGCGTTGCGGATCGAAGCGCATCTTCAACGGCGAGCTTGACGCGCTTTTCGCCCACATGCGCAATGGCGCGCGCAGAAGCTGACATCACCGCGCGGACCGCCACTTCAGAATCGGCAAATTCGAGCGGAGCTGAAAACTCAATGGCATCCTTTGGCTTTAGTCCCGCATTGACCATCATTCCTTCAATCACTCCGCGATCGGCCAGCGGCAGTGGTGGCAAAGCATCGGGCGATGGTGGCGGAAGCAGCGCAAAGATTGAGGGCATCACCTTTGTGAGAAGGTCACAATCCTCCCTTTTGCCCCACACCATCATTGCAACCGTCCCGTTCGCTCGGCAGACCCGCCCGGCCTCGGAAAGGGCGCCCGCCAAGTCGCCGGCAAACTGGAATGAATTGATGCCGGTGACAACGTCGAAACTTTCATTTGCGAAAGGCAGCTCTTCCATTTCCCCAATTTCGATCCTGGCCCCCGGCACGCTCGCCACCGACCGCATATGTCCCCGCGCGTTCCCCCCGCACCCCCGCGCCC
>JANPDD010000031.1:0-44105 GCA_031431295.1 Hyphomicrobiales bacterium
ATGGTCAGTTGATTCCAACTGACCGCACGGCGCGCTAGAGCATCGGACGATCAAATCGAAGAGATTTGAGAGAGGAAAGATGCTCCAAGATATTGAATTTGCGCGCAATGCTTATGGTCAGCTCAGTCCAACTGACGACACGGCGCGCTCGCCATCGTCAAGCGGAATGGAAAGGCAGCGCGTGGAGATTTCCATTGACGCAGTGCAGCAAATTGCTACTCTGCATAAAAAATAACCCCATGAAACAATTGCCTAATAAATGAGCATTTTGATCGGACCGGTTCGAACGCGTAATCGCGTATTTTTGGCGCCCATGTCCGGGGTCACGGACGAGGCGTTTCGAACAGTTGCCAACGCCCATGGGGCGGGCCTCGTGGTTTCAGAAATGGTCGCCAGCGACGCGCTGTTCCAGGAGCGTCCCGACATGGTGCGGAGGGCGCGGGGGCGCGCCACCGTATCTCCCCTGGTCATTCAGCTGGCCGGGCGGGAAGCCCGGTGGATGGCTGAGGGCGCCAGGCTTGCCCAGGACCTGGGCGCTGATGTGATTGACATCAACATGGGCTGCCCGGCGCGGCAGGTGACGGGGGGGCTTTCCGGTTCAGCGCTGATGCGCGACCCGGACCACGCCATCAGCCTTGTGGAGGCCACCATCAAAGCGGCGCGTGTTCCCGTCACCCTGAAGATGCGCCTGGGATGGGACCACAGCACTCTGAACGCGCCGGAATTGGCAAGGCGTGCCCAGGAATCAGGTGTGCAGATGATTACGGTTCATGGGCGGACACGCTGCATGTTTTACACAGGTGCCGCCGACTGGGCCGCCATTCGAGCAGTCAGGGAGGCCATCACCATTCCACTTATCGCAAATGGGGATGGTGAAACGGCATCCGATGCCCGGGCGATGATGCAGGCCTCGGGTGCTGACGCGGTCATGTTTGGCCGCTCTTGCTATGGCAGGCCCTGGTGGCCGGGTGTGGTGGCGGAACACCTTGAGCCCGGCAGCGGGCGCAGCGAACCCGACCTCGCTGAAGAGATGGCGATCATGCTCTGGCACCAGGACGAGACACTGACACTTTATGGCGATGCGCTGGGCAACAAGACATTTCGCAAGCACTTGGGATGGACGCTGGCACGCCTGGAATTGCGCAACTTGCTTGCTGTCGAAGTTATTGCTGAAGCCCGCGCACGGCTTCTCACAAACCGCAACAATGCCCAAGTGGCCCAAGGCATCCGCGACATCTATGCGAAGGTCCTCGATGAAAGGGCGGCAGCGTGACAAACTTGGCTGAGCGGTCGCCGCTGAAACTGGAAAGCCAGCTTCTCTATGATGCCCTGCCCAATCCGCTTGTCATCCTGGACAGCGGCGACCACGTGGTCATGGTGAATTCCGCGGCGGAAGATTTTTTTCAGGCAAGTTCCGCGGTGCTTCTGCGTTTGCGGTTTTCTGACCTTGTGCCGTTTTCCAGTCCGGCCCTGCATTCGGTGCACCAGGTGCGGCAGAGCAATGGTGTTGTCAACGAATACGCCATCGCTGTTGGCGCGCCGCGCCTGGGCGGTGAGCGCGTTGTTGACTTGCAGACGGCGCCGGTGGGCGATGACGGCCGGTTCGTGCTGGTCATGCTGCTGCGGCGTTCCATGGCCCACAAGTTTGACTTGCAATTGTCACATCAGGGGGCGGCGCGCTCTGTTTCCGGAATGGCCGCCATGCTGGCCCATGAAATCAAGAACCCGCTTGCAGGCATTCGAGGAGCCGCGCAATTGCTGGAACCGTCATTGGGAGACCAGGACCGCGGCCTGGTCCGCCTCATCTGCGACGAGACGGACCGCATCCGGCAACTTGTCGATCAGATGGAAGTGTTCTCGGATCAGCGGCCGTTGGAACGCCGCCCCGTCAACATCCATGTGGTGCTTGACCGTGTGAAACAGCTGGTCCAGGTCGGCAGCGCCACTGCGCCCCATATTCGCGAAGAGTACGACCCATCCCTGCCGGCGGTTCATGGCAGTTCAGACCAGCTTGTGCAGGTTTTTCTCAACCTGACAAAAAATGCCGTGGAGGCCATGGGGCAGAATGACCTGCCGCCCGAAATCCTGCTGACGACGGCATTCAGGCCGGGTGTGCGCCTTTCCGTTGCCGGGACATCCGAGCGCATCTCGCTGCCGCTGGAAGTCTGTGTGCATGACAATGGCGCGGGCGTTCCCGAGGAACTGTTGCCCCACATCTTCGAACCATTTGTATCCAGCAAACGCTCGGGCAGGGGGCTTGGACTTGCGCTGGTTGCCAAGATTGTGCGCGATCACGGGGGTGTCGTTGAATGCAAGCCCCGCAACAACCGTGGCACCACATTCCGGGTGCTTCTGCCCTTGACCCCGTTGGTCGTGGGCGCACCACAATCAGCGGAGATGAGTTGAGATGAGCAGCAGAACGGTCCTCATTGCGGACGACGACAGCACCATCCGCACGGTGCTGACGCAAGCGCTGACGCGGGCCGGCTATTCGGTGCGTGCCACGGGCATGGCGTCGGCCCTGTGGCGCTGGATCAGCGAAGGGGAAGGCGACGTGGTCGTTACCGACGTCGTGTTGCCGGATGAGAATGCCTTCGACGTTTTGCCGCGCATCAAGAAGTTGCGCCCCACGCTGCCTGTCATCGTCATGAGCGCCCAGAACACGATCATGACCGCCATCCGTTCGGCGGAGCTTGGCGCCTATGAGTACCTGCCGAAGCCGTTTGATCTGGCAGCACTGGTGCAAACTGTGTCGCGAGCCCTTGACCAGACATCGAAACTGGCGAAGCCCGCCCCATCGGTGCAGGGCGAACCCTTGCCGATCATCGGCAGTTCGTCAGCCATGCAGGATATCTATCGCCTCATTGCGCGCCTCACCCAAACAGACCTTACCGTCACCATTGTGGGAGAAAGTGGAACCGGCAAGGAACTGGTTGCAAGAGCGCTGCATGATTTCAGCAAACGCAAGAAGGGGCCGTTTGTCGCCCTCAACATGGCGGCCATTCCCCGGGAATTGATTGAGTCCGAACTGTTTGGCCATGAGAAGGGGGCGTTCACCGGTGCCGGCGCACGCATGGCAGGCCGCTTTGAACAAGCTGAAGGCGGCAGTCTTTTTCTTGATGAAATCGGCGATATGCCGCTGGAAGCCCAGACACGCCTTCTCCGGGTGTTGCAGCAGGGGGAATACACCACCATTGGCGGAACAACGGCCATCAAGACAAATGTGCGCATCATCTGTGCGACGCACCGCGACCTGCGGCAACTCATTAATCAGGGACAGTTTCGCGAGGACCTGTTCTATCGTTTGAACGTGGTGCCATTGCGACTTCCACCCTTGCGGGAGCGGACAGAGGACATTCCGGAACTGGTGCGGCATTTTCTGGCAAGCGCTGTCAGGGAAGGCTTGCCGCGAAAGGATATCAGCCCGGATGCCATCAACCGGCTGGCGCGTCACCGCTGGCCGGGCAATGTGCGAGAACTGGAAAACCTGGTGAAGCGGCTTCTGGCCATGGAGGTTGACGAGGTCATCCCCCTGGCCGCTGTGGAGCGGGAACTGTCGCATCCCGCAAGCAGCAACAGGAATGCAGCGTCGTCGGCCACAGGTCCGATGTCCGCCAATCTCTCGGAATTCCTGGAGAATTACCTTGCGGATTATTTTGCCGATTATGGCAACGCGCTGCCGCCTGAAGGCTTGTATGAACGTATTCTCGCCGACGTCGAACCCCCCTTGTTGCGGGCCGCATTGACTGCCACCCATGGTAACCAGCTGCGGGCGGCTGACCTTCTTGGGATCAACAGGAACACATTGCGCACCAAACTCAGGGAGCGGAATATTGTGCCCATGCGGGGTGTTATGGGGGAACGCTAAGATAATTTTTGAGCATCTGGCGTGAAGCGAACCAGCGTTTCTTGACCCTGTTACCGAAATACAACAACGACTGTTGAAATTCCGCCACAGTCTGGGGCATATTCACGCCGTGGTCTCGTTCAGCGGCAAGTCCGACATTCATTTCAGCGAGCGCATGCGCGGGGTCACCGCTTATGCGGCCCTTGCCTTGGTCTTGCTTGGAATCATGACGGGGCTGGCGACATTTCTCATCCTCACCCAACTCACCCCGATTACCCCCACCGATGCTCTCGTCACAGGGCTTTTGATCTCCAACGGCGTGGTCGACATGCTGATGGCGGTGATGGTGGGTCTCCAAGTTTTTCATCTTCTCGCCGCACGGCGCAGGGGCACGCCCGGGGCAGGTCTGCACATCCGGCTGATTTCACTCTTCAGCGTGGTGGCGGTTGCCCCCGCCATTCTGGTGGCCGTCTTTGCGGCCGTCACCTTCAACCGCGGCCTTGATACCTGGTTTTCCGATCGGACCCGCAGCATCGTCGATACCGCCGTATTTGTTGCTGAGGACTATCTGAAGAATGCCGGTGAGGCCACCCGCACAGACCTTGCAAACATTTCAGCCGACCTTTCGCAGCAGGTCGAACTGTTCAACAATGACAGGCCATCGTATCTGCGCCGCGTCGCCCGACACGCGGCCTTGCGCAATCTCGCCGCCGTCTTCGTTTTTGATGCCGGCAACAAACGGGTTGAGGCCAATATCACCGCCAACGAACGCATCAAGTTCAAGGCACCGGAAGCGCCATACCTGAAACAGGCTGCACAAGGCGAGGCCGTCGTGATTCAGCCGGGGCGGGGCGGCAACCTTGTCCGGGCGCTTGTGAAGTTGCAGGGCTACAGCGACCACTATCTTTATATTTTCCGGGTCATTTCGCCGAATGTCATCAGCCAACTGACAAAGACCCGTGATGCCAAAGCCGAATACGACAAGTTGTCTGCCCAGAGGCTTGGCGTGCAATTCACGTTTGCACTTGTGTACGCGCTGGTCGCACTCGTCTTTCTGCTTGCTGCGGTTTGGGCGGGGCTTCGTTTTGCCGACAACCTTGTTGCGCCCATTGTGCGGTTGCTTGATGCCGCCAAGGACGTGGCACGCGGAAATTTCGAAGCCAAGGTCAGGACGGTTGACGGGCCGGGCGACCTCATCGCGTTGTCAAACACCTTCAACATGATGACAGACCAGATCAAGTTGCACCGGGACCAACTTGTCTTCACCAATGAGCAACTGGATGGCCGCCGCCGCTTCACGGAAGCCATGCTTTCCGGTGTCAGTGCCGGCGTTGTCGGCATCGGGCCGGACCACAAGATTTCAGTGGTCAACCGGTCGGCCATGACGCTACTGGGAAAAAAAGAACTGGACCTCTATGGCCGGAGTTTGCCGGAATGCATGCCCGCATTTGAAGCCCTGTTCGAACTCGCCCTGTCGCGGCCTTCGGGAACAGCCGAAGGACATGTAGAGGTCGTGACGGAGGGCAGGGTGATCATTCTCTTCCTGCGGATTACCACAGAGCGCTCAGATGACGCCGAACACGGCTATGTTCTGACGTTTGACGACATGACTGATCTGGTTTCTGCGCAACGCAATTCAGCCTGGGCCGATATTGCACAGCGCATCGCCCACGAAATAAAGAACCCGCTGACCCCCATACAGCTTTCGGCCGAGCGGCTGAAGCGCAAGTACCTCAAGGAAATCACGTCAGACAAGGCGGTGTTTGAACAATGCACTGATACCATCATTCGGCAGGTGGGTGATCTCGGCCGGATTGTTGACGAGTTCTCCTCATTCGCGCGGATGCCGAAAGCCGTGCGGGAACCCAACAGTCTTTCAGAGGTGGTGAATGACGCCACGGTTCTGCAGCGGGTGTCGGCCGCAGACACGGAGATCGAGATCAACAGCGATGCTGACGTGCCCGTGTTTTCCTTTGACCGGCGCCTGGTGACGCAGGCCGTCACCAATCTCGTGAAGAATGCGGGAGAAGCCATAGAACCACTGATTGCCTCAGGTGAAATACCGCGCGGCGTCATCAAGGTGAATTACGGCATGCGAGCCGGTTCACCTTACCTGACGGTCACGGACAATGGAATCGGATTGCCGCAGGAAAACCGTCATCGTCTGGCAGAGCCCTATATGACGACGCGGGTGAAGGGTACCGGTCTTGGCCTTGCCATCGTCAAACGCATCATGGAGGAACACGATGGCAGCCTTGTGCTGACGGATTCACCTTTTGGACGTGGTGCCAGCGTCACATTGCAATTTCCGGCCATAGCGGAGCCGGTTGACGCTACCTTTGTTGAACCAGACCGAGTGAGCGCAGGTTGAGTCGATGGCCGCAGACATTCTGATTATTGACGATGAAGCCGATATCCGTGAGTTGATTTCCGGCATCTTGCAGGACGAGGGGTTTGAAACCCGTCTTGCGCACAACTCTGATGCAGCCTTTTCAGAAGTTGCCTTGCGGCGACCCTCGCTTGTCATTCTCGATATCTGGCTGCAGGGTTCAAAGCTGGATGGACTTGATGTCCTGCTGGAAATCAAGCAGCGCATACCGGACCTTCCCGTCATCATCATTTCGGGACATGGCAATATTGAAACAGCCGTGGCGGCGATCAAGCGCGGCGCCTACGAGTATATTGAAAAGCCATTCAATGCCGACCGCCTGCTGCTGGTGGTCAGTCGTGCCTTGGAAACAACCCGCCTGAAGCGTGAAAATGAGCAATTGAAAGATCGCTCAGGCCTGGATACGGAGCTCGTCGGCCAATCTGCAGCCATCAAGCTTTTGAAGCAGACGCTCAAGAAAATCGCTCCCACAAACAGCCGGGTGATGATCACGGGTCCCATGGGGGCGGGCAAGGAGCTTGTGGCCAGGACGCTGCACGCCATGTCAGGCAGGGCAGACGGGCCGTTCGTGGTGTTGAGTGCAGCCACCATGACGCCTGAGCGGCTGGAGGACAGTCTCTTCGGCATTGAGCAGGCTGTGGGCCGGCCGCAGGTGGTGGGCGCGTTGGAAGAAGCGCACGGCGGCACACTCTATGTTGATGAAATTGCCGACATGCCGCTTGAGACCCAGGCAAAGGTGCTGCGGGTATTGCTGGAGCAGACATTTCTCAGGGTCGGTGGTGCCAAGAAGGTGAAGGTTGACGTGCGTATCCTGTCGTCTACGGCGCGTGACCTGCAGTCATTGATTGAGGCGCAAGCCTTTCGGGAGGACCTGTTTCATCGCCTTGGTGTTGTGCCTGTGCGTGTTCCGGGCCTGGCTGAACGGCGCGATGACATTCCCCTGCTTGTCGGGCATTTTGCCAAGACATTCACATCCTCCTCGGGACAGCCGCCGCGGCGTTTTTCCGATGACGCGATTGCGGTGCTGCAAACACGCGACTGGCCTGGCAATGTCCGGGAGTTGCGCAACAACGTTGAACGCATCATGATTCTGGCGGCCGGTGAGGGCCAGGAGGAGATTACGGCGGCGTCCTTCCCAACGGACAACCCCGTCGCAAGCACCTCAGGTTTCAGCGGGGAACATTTGTTGACGATGCCGCTGCGGGATGCCCGGGAAGCTTTCGAGAGGGACTATATCTCGGCACAACTGTCGCGTTTCGGGGGCAACATTTCGCGCACTTCAAGTTTCATTGGCATGGAGCGCTCTGCATTGCACCGCAAGATCAAGATGTTGGGGCTGATCGCGCGGGAGGATGAAACCGTCGGCTGACCATCCAATTTTTCTCGTTGAAGTTGTTTCACACGTCTGGATTGCCACTTTTGCTGTGCCATAGTATGTGTTACAGAATTTGTCGGCGGTGGCGAAGGCAAGAAGAGAGGCAACAAAAGTGGCCCAAGAGAAGCCCCAAAATCTTCAGGATACATTCCTGAACCACGTACGGAAGGCGAAAGTCCCGGTGACCGTGTTTCTGGTGAACGGGGTGAAATTGCAGGGAATCATAACCTGGTTCGACAATTTCTGCCTGTTGCTGCGCCGTGATGGCGTATCACAACTGGTTTACAAGCATGCCATTTCAACTATCATGCCGGGTGCTCCAATCAGCCTGTTTGACGATGAAAGCGGTGGCACTTGAGTTCACGCAAGGCGGCCCGGAAAAGGGTTGAGAATATTGGTGATGCAGGCGACTTGACCGGCAGCATCAATGTTGCCGTTGTCGTGCATGTCGAACCCAAGTCAGGTCAGTCTGGACATGGCCGGTCCGCCCAGTCGCGTCTTGATGAAGCCATGGGGTTGGCGCGGGCAATTCACCTCTCAATACCCCAGAGTGTCATCGTGCCTTTGGCCTTGCGAAAGCCTGCAACACTCATAGGTTCAGGCAAGGTTGAAGAGATTGGCCACATCGTCGAGGAATGTGGAGCAGGCTTGGTGATCGTCAATGCCCAGCTCTCACCCATCCAGCAACGCAACCTTGAAAGAGCCTGGAAAGCCAAGGTTCTGGACCGGACGGGGCTCATTCTCGAAATCTTCGGCGAACGCGCATCCACGCGGGAAGGTATTCTGCAGGTCGAACTTGCCCATTTGCAATACCAGCGCGGCCGCCTCGTGCGATCCTGGACACATTTGGAGCGGCAGCGCGGTGGTTTTGGCTTCCTCGGCGGTCCCGGTGAAAGCCAGATTGAGGCGGACCGCCGCCTGATCCTCGAGCGCATCGGCAGGCTGGAAAAGCAGTTGGCCGATGTGGTGAAAACACGGGGGCTGCACAGGGCAGGGCGCTCGCGTGTGCCGTATCCGGTTGTGGCTCTCGTCGGTTACACCAACGCCGGCAAATCCACACTCTTCAACCGGCTGACCGATGCCAAGGTCCTGGCCAAGGACATGCTGTTTGCCACGCTCGATCCCACCATGCGGGTGATCAGCCTGCCGCACGGCCGCAGAATCATCCTTTCCGACACGGTGGGGTTCATTTCTGATCTGCCCACATCGCTCATTGCCGCGTTCCGCGCCACGCTGGAGGAAGTGCTGGTGGCGGATGTCATTCTCCATGTCCGTGACGTGAGCCACGCCGATACGGAAGCCCAGGCACTGGATGTGCTGAAAGTGCTGGATGAGCTCGGCATCGGAGAGGCCAAGCGCGAAAAGACCGTTCTCGAGGTCTGGAACAAGGCCGATCTTCTGGAACCACTGGAGCATGCGCAGCGTGAAGCTTCCGCAGCACGCCGGGAAGACTGCATGCTTGTCTCGGCCATTGATGGCCATGGCTTGGGTGTCTTGTTGGCGCGTGTTGAAGACCGGTTGGCAAGGACCGCCGACGTCTATGCCGTTACAATTGCGGGTTCCGACGGCAAGGGAATGGCCTGGCTGCACCGGCGCGGCGAAGTCATCGAACGCAAACCCCTGAAAGATGGCCGCATAAAACTCACCGTGCGCATGGATGCCGAGCGGGCGGGGCAGGCAATGGACATGTTTGGGAAGGCGGCGCTGAAAAAGCTGGCCTGATTTGCAGACACTACAGCAACCTGCGTTCAATTGAACGCAGACAAGTTGCTGTAGCATATTGAATCTGGAGCAACTTTCGCTTCGCAAGTGGCGTCATCCCGGCAAAAGCAGGGACCACTTGCCCGCCCGTTGCTCTGTTTACAGGCCTTTTGCCTTGGCCTCATCCCACAGTGCATCCATCTCAGCGAGGTCCGAGTGCGCGAAGGCCTTGTTGCGGGATTTCAGTCCGTCTTCAATATGGGCAAAACGCCTGGTGAATTTGTGGTTGGCGTCCCGCAAAGCCTGTTCGGCATCAATGCCATAGTGGCGCGCGAGATTTGCGATCACGAAAAGCAAGTCTCCGAGTTCTTCCTGGCGTTTTCCGGCCGGGGCTGATTTGAGTTCGTCCAGTTCTTCCGCGATCTTGTCATAGACATGGTCCACAACCGGCCAGTCAAATCCAACCTTGGCCGCTTTTTCTTGCAGCTTGATGGCGCGGCTGAGGGCAGGCAGGGCCAATGGCACTGAGTCAAGCAGGCGTGTGGCACCGCCATTGCCGCTCTTGCTCTCTTGGGACTTGATGTCTTCCCAGAAGCCTTTTGCAGGCCGGGTGGTGCGGGCCTCGGCATCACCGAAAACATGCGGGTGACGGCGGATCATTTTCAGGCAGATGGCTTCCACCACATCATCAAATGTGAAGGAGCCTTCCTCGCTCGCCATCTGCGCGTGATAGACAGATTGCAAGAGCAGGTCGCCCAGCTCCCCACAGAGTTCAGCCCTTGTGCCACGCGCAACGGCGTCTGCAACTTCATAGGCCTCCTCAATGGTGTAGGGGGCGATACTGCTGAAATCCTGTTCAAGATCCCAGGGACAACCCGTGACCGGCGTGCGCAGCGCTGCCATGATGGCGCGCAACGTTGCGACGCTTCTGGGGTCCATGCTGGTTGGGTCCGCCACCGCAGCAGGAGCGAGCGTTTTATCCTTGATGCCAGACACTCCAATTGGCCCTGTTCTCATTCGCATAATATATATTATGGTATATAATTGAATAGATTGCGGAGGCAGCAGATCGGTTTTTATTCGCCCCCAACAATGGTTTAAGCAGCATTCCTGTTATCAGCGCAGTGGCTTCTGCGGTGGCCAGGTTTTCTGCCGGCAGTTGGCAATCCTGTTGCCTTGCGCATCCCATTCCTCATTGAAACAGTCAAACCAGTACGGGGTTTCCTTGGCCCACTTGGTCTCGGCAAATTTGGCATGCAGAAGTTCCTGGGCCGGCCTGCTGTAGGCTTTGTGGCCGCCGTGCCAATTGCAGCCATAGCGGACGACTTTCAAGGCCAGTGCCAGTGCCTCTGGTGCTCCGGCGTCATCCTTGCGGGCTGCCTTGGCCCAGCGCGTGGCAGCAATGGCTAGAGCCTTGGGCGCTGACGGCGCCCGCGCCAGTGCCTGTATCTCCGCCCACTTCACAGCCTTGACCATGGGGTGGTCCTTCAACAGTCGATCTCGCAGGCTCTCTGCCTTTGCCAGGGCATCAGCCTCCATGAGCGGTTTCAATTCATCGGCATGGCGCTCACGGACCGGTGCCACGCCTGCGTCATCTTCAAAGCTGTTGCGGATGTCGCCGAGATGACGATCGGTTTGCAGCGGGCACCACCAGTTCTTGTCGTTGTGGTCATAGGCATCGAGTGCGGCAGGCGCGTCACGCTTCGCTTCAATGGCATCGCTCCAGTCCGGTGAATTCACCAGAATGCCAAACCTCGGATTGCGCAGCATGGTTAACAGCCAGACGCGGTCCCCGCGCAGTTTCGGGAACTCAGTTCTGGTCTTTTGCAGGCCTGTCGAAATTTCAGGATTGAGCGCCAGCATTTTTTCTGTGTCGGCCTTTGCAGGTGTCCGGCCACGGGCATAATCACGCGTCCAGCCCGCACGTGACAACAGCGCACGTTGCTCTTCGGAAAATGACGGGTTGTCAGCCAGTTTGCCCAGCGCTTTGGCGGGCATCATGTTCAAAACCGGATTTGACACTTTGTCGGTGCTGAGGGCCAGCGCCTCGACGAATTTTCCTTCGTCTTCGGCAATCCAGGCCAGAAAATTGCCATATGTGTTGAGGATCTGATCACGCTCATAGTCGGGCCGGGACCTGACAGTGCTGAAAAGCGCAGGCGTCAACAGGCGGTCGCGCAGGCGGTGCCCCTCCTCCGCCTGGCCTGTAGCCAGAATGTTTTGCATGAGCTTCGGCAGCAGGCGATTGGCATAGGCAAATGATTCTGCCAGCGGCAGCGCCGCCAATTTTTCGTAAATTTCCTCGTACTTGCCAGCCTGTGCCGAAGCCCGCGTGGCTTGCAAGGCCAGTTCGACCGCCGCTGCTGTTTCAGGTGCTGCTCCGCAGCTTGTTTTGGCTTTCCCAGCCGCCACACCGGCTTTGGACCAGAGGCTGGCGCGCGAAGCGTCATCACTGGCGGCTGCAAGGGCCTGCAACAGGTCGAGGGACGACGCTGTGATACCTGCGGCGGCGGGTTGCACCGCTACTGCGCGCGAGACGTAAGACGCGGCCCAGGCGTTCCATGCGGCACCTTGCATGCTCCAGGGTGCGCGGTCCTGCTTTGCGGCGATGGATTGGCCCGCCATCATCCACAGCACCATGGGGTGTTTGCGGCTGGCATCGACGAGCGCCTTCGACAACGTCGGATTCTCTGGCAGTTCGCCTTTCAGCCACCAGTCATCGCGCTTCTCGCGGATACCGGCAAAATCGATATCGTAGAGTGCGTGGGCGTATTCGACCTTGGCACGCTGGCTTGCGGATATGACGGACTCAGGCTGTGACAGCGTGGCGACCGTGTTTTCAATGACCCCGGTCCAGCCTTCCGCAGTGTCCTCCAGATTGGCGATGTAGCCCTGCAGTTCCTTGGTGATGGTGTGGACGGAGGCAAGTGCCGGGTCAGCAAGAATGGCTGCGATCTCGCTTCTCGCCTCGGCGATGTTCTTGGCATTGGCAAGAAGGTTTGCCACGTTATAGCGGGCTGCGGCGCGGTGCTGGGAAGAAGATGCGGCGATGGCCCGGAACATCTGCACAGCCATTGCCTTGTCTGGCGCATAAAAGGCCACGGATGCTTCCTGGTAGGCCCGGTCTTCCTGCTGGGTTTGCGCCAGTTCGGGCTTTACCTCGATGGGTTGCGGCAAGACCGTGTCAGCAGCACTGCCACCGCTGCACGCCTTCACTACGCGGGCTTGCGACATCAACCATTGTTTGATGTAGGGCGCGTCTTTTCCAAGCGAAGCAACGCGCTTGTCCAACACCTCAAGGGGATAGCCCATACGGCAATCATAGGCGATGTTCTGGAGCTCTTGCATGTCAGGGGCCAATTCGGCGGCCCGCTTCCGGAAAGCTTCGGTGGCACTCCAACTGTTGTTGTAGGAGTTCTCCGGCGTCACAACAGGACCGCCCAAACCATTCAGTTTTCGCCATGATGCGGCACTGAAGGGTGCAGCCGCGTAGGCATCGAGTTCGGCGGAAAGTTTTTCCGGGGTGCAAGCCTCTTGCGCATGGGCTGCCGTCGGCAGCACCAGGCCCAGGGCAAGGAGGGGAGCAACGGCGTTCAGCAGAAAGCGCGGCATTTGACGTCTCCAGAAGGGGTCGACTCAGAATTCGATCACCATGCCATCATAGGCTGGTTCAACAGTATTGGGCAGTTCCCTGCACAGACTGGCGTAGTCCATGTCGACATGCATGTTGGTCAGGATGGCACGTCGCGGCCCCAGGCGGTCGATCCAACCAAGCGTTTCCGGCAGGCTCAAATGACTGGGGTGCGGCGTTCGCTTCAGGGCATCAACAATCCACAGGTCAAGGCCTTCAAGGTGGGCGATGCTGCCGGGGCCGACGTCATTGAGGTCGGGCGTGTAGGCGACATTGCCGATGCGGAAACCCAAAGCCTTGATGGTGCCGTGCTCGACATCAAAAGGCATGGCTGCAAGCTTGCCCCCTGCCCCTTCGGTCGCAAAGCCCTGCCCCGAAACCAGAGCGTGGTGCTCCAGGATCGGCGGATAGTCGCTGCCTTCCGGTGAGGCAAAACAATAGGCGAAACGTGACATCAGCATGGACGAGGTGGGCGCATCGGCCCAGATTGGCACGCGTCCGCGCTGGCGCAGGAAAAAGCCGCGCAATTCGTCAATGCCGTGGGTGTGGTCGGCATGCTCGTGGGTGAACCAGACACCATCAATTTCCCTGACGTCGGCAGTAAGCATCTGCTCGCGGAGATCGGGAGACGTGTCAATCAAGACCCGTGTGGTCCCTGCATCGCTTTTTTGTTCCACCATGACGGAACAGCGGCGGCGGCGGTTTCTGGCGCTGGCAGGGTCACAAAGGCCCCAGTCGCCACCCACCCTTGGCACGCCACCCGATGAGCCGCAGCCCAGTATGGTCAGCTTGATGGTCATGGACAATGCGGTGGCCTTGGCACTTTGTCGAAGAGGCGGAAAAAATTGTCACTCGTCACTTTTGCCATGTGTGAGACCGACACCCCGCGCGCTTCCGCCAGCCGTTCAAGTGTTTTCACCACAAAGGCGGGCTCGTTGGATTTCCCCCGGTGCGGCGCGGGTGCCAAGTAGGGAGCGTCCGTTTCGACAAGGATGCGGTCTTCCGGCAGCTGGCGGGCCGTGTCGCGCAGGTTTTCCGCCGTCTTGTAGGTGAGGATGCCGCTGAAGGACACATAAAGCCCCAGTTCGACCCCTTTGAGGGCGAGCCAGTTCTGCGATGTGAAGCAATGCAACACAGCTTTGAACGGGCCATTCCGCATTTCTTCATCCAGTACACGCGCCGTGGCATCCTCGGCTTCACGACTGTGGATGACGAGTGGCAGGCCAGTCTGGCGTGCTGCTGCAATGTGGTTGCGAAAGCCTGTCATCTGCGCTTCGCGGGGCGAGAAATCATAGTGATAGTCGAGGCCTGCCTCGCCGATGCCAACGACTTTTGGGTGTCGGGCCAAATCGATGATCTCGTCCACCACGACATCCAATTCCTCATGTGCATTGTGCGGATGTGTGCCTATCGTACAGAAAATATTGGCGTTTTCTTCAGCGATTTGGCGCAGGCGTTGAAACGTCCGGACGCGGGAACTGATGGAGAGCATCAGGCCAACGCCGGCTTCTTCGGCCCGCACCAGAACGGCGGGCAACTGGTCGTGCAGGCCGTCAAAATCCAAATGACAATGGCTATCGACGATCCAGTTATGGCTCTCGTTATGGCTCTCGGGGGAATCCGTCATGGCACCTTTGCCTCGCTTGCTGCCTCCTCCACAAAACGGGGAAACACTGGCATGGGCGGCGGTAGCGGCGTTGCCTCCGTCATCGTTTTGTCAAAACCGGCAAAGCTCCGGGTACCTGCCGGCACGGCCAGAAGATCAAGCAGCCTGGCTGCTGCGTGCGGCACGTAGGGCTGGATCATGATGCCGACCATGCGCAAGACTTCCGCTGTGACATGGAGCACCGTTGCCATCCGTTCGGGATCGGATTTCTTGAGGGCCCAGGGCTCCTGTCCGGCAAAATAGCGGTTGGCATCCGCCACCACCTTCCAGATGGAGTCCATGGCCTTGCTCACGGCATAGGCCTTGTGGTGCGCCCGGCACTCGGCAAGCAGTGCACGCGCAGAGCCGAGCATCAGGTTGTCGGCCTCGGTCAACGGACCGAGGGCAGGGATTTTTCCATCACAGTTCTTGGCGATCATGGAGAGCGAGCGCTGCGCCAGATTGCCGAGATCGTTGGCCAGTTCCGCGTTCATGCGGGCGATGATGGCGTCATGGCTGTAGGAACCATCGGAACCAAAAGGCACTTCGCGCATGAAGAAATAGCGCACAGGATCGACGCCATATCGTTCGACGAGATCGTCGGGCGAAACAATGTTGCCCACTGACTTCGACATTTTCTCGCCCCGGTTGAACAGAAAGCCGTGAACCACGATCTGCTTTGGCAGCGGCAGTTTTGCCGACATCAGGAATGCCGGCCAGTAGATGGCGTGGAAACGCGTGATGTCCTTTCCGATCACATGGGCAGAGGCGGGCCAAAAGCCGGCACGGGACGCGTTCGCATCGGGAAAGCCAGTGGCCGTGATGTAGTTGGTCAACGCGTCAACCCAGACATACATCACATGCTTGGGATTTCCCGGGACCGGGATTCCCCAATCGAACGTCGTCCGGCTCATGGAAAGGTCGGTGAGACCGCGCTCAACGAAGGACACGATTTCGTTGCGGTATTGCTCGGGTACGATGAAGTCCGGATTGCGGGCGTAGTGTTCCAGCAATGGTTTTGCATAGGCCGAGAGTTTGAAGAAGTAGCTCTCCTCCTCCACCCATTCGACCGGTGTTCCGGTCTTGGTGGCGAAGCGGCGACCGTCGCGGTCCTCAATTTCTTCTTCACCGTAGTAGGCTTCGTCGCGCACGGAATACCAACCGGCATAGTTCGACAGGTAGAGATCGCCGCTGGCCTCCAAGCGTTTCCAGATTTCACTCACGGCCTGCTTGTGGCGCGCCGAGGTCGTGCGCACGATATCATCCGCGCTGGCATCCAGAAGCACGCCCATGGCCTCGAATTGCGCGGCTGTGCGGTCAGCCAGCGCCAACGGTGTAAGGCCTTCACGGTCCGCCGTCTGTTGCATTTTCTGGCCATGTTCATCCATGCCCGTGACAAAGAACACGTCGTGGCCTTCGAGCCGCATGAAGCGCGCCATCACGTCGGTCGCAATGCGCTCATAGGCATGGCCAATGTGGGGGGCGCCATTGGCATAGGGAATGGCGGTGGTGATCAGGTATTTTTGTTTCATGGCTTGGGCCTCTTGCCCCGGAATCACCCGGCCTTCAAGGCATCATCGATGGTGGCAAGGGCCTTGAGCACGGCGGCGCGCCGATCGAGGTTGTAGGCAAGCGTCACAGTTTCGTCGCCCGCGATCTTTTGATGGGCCAGCGCAAGGCCTGCAGCCCTCTGCGAGCGGGGAGTACCGACCGCTTCTCTGGCCAGCCAGTCCAGCAGCAGGTGGGTAAACGTCTCGTAGTCCGCCAGGGCCGCTTGGCGTTGGCTGAAATAGCCGGCGATGGCCAGTTGACTGGAGGCGGCAAGGTTTTTCTGCTGCAGGAAAGCATCAAAGGCCCTGGCGCCACCACTGTTGAGAAGCGCCAAAGCCCTGCCCGGAGCACCACCTGACAGGCGGACGGCCGACAGCAGTGCTTCTTCCGCCGGAACAGTTTCCAGCGGCAGCCCCCGCAAAACCGCCAGCACCATGTCTTCGGCAAGCGTTTCAAGGGCCAACCGGCGGCAGCGCGACCGCAGGGTCCTGAGCAACCTTCCAGGTTGATGGGAAACGAGCATTATCAGCGCTTTAGGTGGAGGTTCCTCAATCAGTTTGAGAAGGGCATTGGCGGCCTCGGTATTGAGGTCGTCAGCGCAGTCGACGAGGGCAACGCGCCAGCCACCACCGCTCGCCGTGCGGCTGAAAAATTCAGACATGCGGCGGGCATCATCCACCACGATCTCCTGGCGCAAGCGGCGTGGTTTGCTGTCATTGAAGCTGCGCTCGAGTACAAAGAAATCGGGATGGGACCGGGAAGCAAGCCAGCGCGGGGCTTGTTCCGGATTGCCGAGAGAGAGCAATTGCGTGGTGAATTTGTAAGCCAGAGTGGCCTTGCCAATCCCGGCCTTGCCGGTGATCAACCAGGCGTGGTGGGGCTTGCCTGATTGAAATGCGGCGCTGAGTTCCGCCCACGGCTGGTCGTGGCCAACCAGCTTGCCCTGATGGCGCGGATGCCACGGCACCTCACGCGGGTCATCAAGCTCTTCAGACATGCGGAACAATGCCAATTGTATGCAAGATTTGCCGGAACACCTGATCGGGCGTCTGGCTTGCATCAATCAGTTTGCAACGTCCCGGCTCGGCTGCAACAAGATTGCGAAAGCCCTCTCGCAGCCTGGTGTGGAAGGCAAAGCCCTTCTGTTCAAAGCGGTCCTCGCCAGTGTCTGGCCTCAATCTCGCGCGGGCCAGCCCCGCCTCCGGTGCCAGGTCAAAAACCAACGTCAAATCCGGCAGGCAATCTCCCACGGCGGCGCGTTCCAACACAGCGATCAGCTCCGGTGCCGCACCTCCGGCATGGCCCTGGTAAACCCGTGTCGAATCCATGAAGCGGTCACAGATGACAGTCGTACTGGCTTGCAGTGCCGGCGCAATCACGGTGCGCACATGAACCTCGCGGGCTGCGGCCATCAACATGGCCTCCGATGCCGCCGACCACTGCGCCGGATCACCGGAAACCAGCACACGCCGCAAGGACTCGCCCTGGGGTGTGCCGCCGGGTTCGCGGGTCAGCAGGGTATTCTGGCCCATTGCCCGCAAATGCTCAGCCAGTCTGGCGGCCTGGGTGGATTTTCCTGTGCCCTCGCCGCCCTCAAACGTGATGAATGCGCCGGGCTTCACCCGCCGAAGACCATGATCATGGCGCTGTCGAGGGCCTTTTGCCACATGGAAGTGACGGGTTCGACCGCAGCCGATGTCATGACAGGCAGCTCCGCCACGGCCCTGCCCTCAATGAAAACCTTGACCGTGCCAACCCTGTCCCCCGCCTTGACCGGTGCGATGAGCGGCCCCTGATAGTTCAGCCGGACTTCCGCGGTCTTCCGTTCCTCCTGGGTCAGCGCCACGCTGAACGACGTTTGGGTGACGAGGTCCACCCAATCGCTGGTTCCTCCCCAGACGCGGGCCTTGCCCACATGGTCTCCCTCCGCATAGACCTCGATGGCGCGGAACCGGGACAGGCCCCAGTCCAGCAATTTGACGGCTTCTGCCTTGCGGCCATCAGCGCTTTTCAGCCCTGCCAGAACCATGATGATGCGGCGGCCATCGCGTTCCACCGTGCCAACCAATCCATAGCCTGCCTCGGTCGTGAACCCCGTCTTCATGCCGTCGGCACCGGGATACTCATCCAGCAGCGGATTGCGGCTGGGCTGCGTGATCTTGTTCCAGGTGAAGGATCTTTCGCCATAGATCGGGAAGTAGTCGGGGTGATTGACGATGATGTAGCGCGCCAGCAAGGCCAAGTCGCGCACGCTCATGAGATGCTTCGCATCTGGCAGCCCGGTTGAATTGCGGAAGGTCGAGTTCTTGAGGCCGATGGCTGCGGCCTTGGCGTTCATGCGGTTGACGAAAATCTGTTCCCTGCTGTCAATGCCTTCCGCCAGAATGATGCATCCGTCATTGGCGGAATGAACGATGCTGCCGCGCAGCAAATCAAGCACACTGATTTCAGATTTGACCTGGGCATACATGGTGGAGCCCTTGGCCTTGGCACCGCCCTTTTTCCAGGCGTTGGTGCTGACGGTGAATTTCTGGTCGGGCTTGAGAGCGCCGGACTTCAGGAGATCAAACACGACTGCCTGGGTCATGAGTTTGCTCATGCTGGCGGGCGGCACGGGCGTGTCCGCGTCCTTCTCGTAGAAAATCCGGCCAGACTTTGCGTCCATCAGGATGGCATTGCGGGCAAGCGAAACAAATTGCTCTTCGCCGAGTGTTTGGGCCTGCGCAACAGCGAACACGCTGATCGAAGACACGATCAACAGGCAGATCAAACGCAGCAAATTGGTAAAGTTCATGGGCACCACCAGCGTCCGGAACGCACAGCCGGGACTCTGGTGATTTTACGGAGTTAGGCCCTGCAATGCAAACCGCATAATGGCATCAACCGGCAATCTTCAGGGCAACCTGCTGGACGCGCACGCGGCGGATTTTTGCATCCGGGTAGCCAGCGTCCTGGATCTGGTTGAGAAGCTGGATTGCCCCCTCCTCATCCGCCACGGCCACGGTCTGCAGGCGGTAGAGCCTCCTCTCGCCACCATCAAATTGGAACATCTGCACCTGCAAGCGCCCGGACAAATCATCGTAGGCGGCGTCGGCGTTTGAGCGGTTGCCAAATGTTGCGACATGCACGACAAATCCGGCACTCACAAATGTTGGTTCATCGGCTGGTGTTGCTTCCGGCTCTGGGGCGGGAGTCTTGTAGGCCACGGTTTGGGCAGCGGGCGTTTCAGCGTCATCCGCCTGGGCAATCATGCTCTCCTTCGGAGCCTTGCGTCTGGCAACGCCTGCCAGTTGCCGGATGCTTGCACCCTGCTTCATTTGGCCGTTCATCATGGTGAGGTGCTTGTAACCCTTGTCGTTCAAGGGCGCATAGGCGATCCATTGCACGCGCACGTCGGCTTTGCCCTGGCGGCGGAAGGCCAATGCGTCAGACGAACGCTTGGCGAGATCGATGATCCGCGTGCCAACGAAGGGGCCACGGTCATTGATGCGCACGACAATCTGCCGGCCGTTTTCGAGGTTTGTCACTTTGGCGTAACTGGGTAACGGCAATGTAGGGTGGGCAGCGGTCAGGTCGTTCATGTCGAACCACTCACCGTTTGATGTCTTGCGGGCGTGGAAAGCCTCACCATACCAGGAAGCGATGCCGGTCTTGTCGTAGTTCGGCTGTTCCTTTGGCGTGAACCGGCGGCCTGCAACCTGATAGGGGCTGCCCACGTGATATTTGCCGCCGCCTTCGGGCAACGGCCCATTGCCCTTGTAGTAGGGGCTGCCCTTGCCGGCGAAGGGATCAAGTTTTGAGGATTTGTATTTGGGCCGGTCGGACGAGCAACCGATCAAGGCCAGCGCGATCAAGCCCAACAAGGCGATAAACCATCCCTGATGCCGCATCGGGCAACTCCCAACTTGCCTTCCGTCCCAAGAAGGCGCCATGGCCCCACAGCCATGTGGCCAAGAATTGCCTGGCCAGCCTGAACGTCCGGTTGAGAATCGTGGTTAAGGAAGTGCCAATGTCGGTTGCGTGTGCAGACCAATTTCTGCGTATCGGTCAGTTGCCTTGGGTCTGGACCCCGTCCTGGATTGTTGTGGTGGTTTCGACGGCGGCCTGCAGTCCATCCAGTCGCGCCAGGTTGGACTGCGCCATCTGGTTACCCTTTTCAATCGACAGACGGTAGTATTCGCGGGCCTTCACGGCGTCTTTTGCAACACCCCAGCCCATCTCATAGAGGCTGCCGAGGTTGTTGAGGGCCCAACTGTCCCCCTGTCCGGCAGCATCCGAGAACAGCTTGAACGCGGCGTCGTAGTCGCGTTGTACGCCCTGGCCGCGTACATGCAGCAGGCCAAGATTGACCTTGGCAGGCGCATAGTCCTGGTCGGCCGCCTTGCGATACCAGGACGCTGCCTTTTCCAGGTCGGTTTCCATGCCGTCACCATTCTGAAAACGCAGGCCCAGGTCATTCTGTGACGGGGCATGGCCCTTTTCGGCGCCAGCCTGCAGCAGGGTTGCTGCCGCAACCTTGTCCGCTGTCAGCCCTTTGGCGCCCTTGCTGATCAGCCGGGCCAGGCGGAATTGTGCCTCGATATTGCCTTTGAGTGTTGCCTCGCGATACCAGCGCGCCGCCTGCTGGGCATCTTTTTTGGTTTCTGTGCCGAGCTCAAAATGCATGGCGACAGCCAATTGGGCCATTTCATCGCCCGCCTTGGCCAGCTTCATTTTTTTCGCAAAAGACAACCCTTCAAGGGGAAGCGATTGCGCGTAGGCAGGCACCGCCAGCACGAGCGCGATGGCAAGCAACCCATTGGCCAATAGCCGCAAAAACATCAAAACCACCGAAAATGAATCAACCGCCCGCGCACGTTCCTCTTACACCATCATTGCAGCCGATTGAAACGGTTCTTTTTGCAGAATGGTCCCCAACAGCCGGTGATGGTCAGCGAGTTGCCACTCAGAACTGCTTCTGCGCTGTAAGTACCGCCGTCGTCAGCATTGTAAATCCGGCCTTTCCAGCGATTTACCCCGGCAGGCGCCATGCCTGACGCAACCACTATCCCGATCAGCCGGCGGTTGCGCAACGCTGGATTCGGGTTTTCCCGGTCCACTTTCGGCTGGCCTTTTTTGTCAAGCGGTCGGGCAAGGTTGATGATCGAGGCGCAGAGTCGCAGTCCTCCACAATAGGCGATACGAACCGTCACCTTTCCGCTGCTCAAGCGCCACACGCCTGCGGGGCTTTCGGCGAAGGCGAAAGTGGTCGAGCCGACATAAACTGCAGCCGCAAACAGAGCCCATCTCAGGGTGAGAAAAATGACTGCCACAACAAACTCCATTTCACCGCTACGCAGATTGACTCATACTATCCCAGCCCATAGTTTTGCGGCAACCCTCCGGAGGTCCACATGGGCGACGTCACAAATATCAGCCGCAGTCAAACACGCAACCCCTCCGAACGGCAATTGCGCATCGACCTGGCGGCGGCATTTCGTCTCGCCGCGCAGTTTGACTGGCACGAGGCCGTTGCCAATCATTTCAGCCTCGCAGTTTCCGGAGATGGCAAGGAATTCCTGATGAACCCCCGCTGGAAGCATTTTTCCAGCATTCGGGCGTCTGATCTCTTGCTGCTCAATGCCGATGACAAGGCAACCATGAATGGGCCCAATGCCCCGGACATGACGGCGTGGAGCCTGCATGGCCGCTTGCATGCGGCACTTCCCCATGCCCGTTGCATCATTCATCTGCATCCACCCTATGCCACGGCCATTGCCTCCCTGGCCGACCCGGAAATCAAACCCATCGACCAGAACACCGCACGCTTCTACAACCGCGTTGCCATTGACAATGACTATGGCGGCATGGCCAACAGCGACGCGGAAGGCGACCGGATCGCCCGCCTCATGGGCAACCGCTCAATCATGATGTTGGGCAATCACGGCGTACTTGTGTGTGCAGCCACGGTCGCCGAGGCCTTTGACCTCAGTTACTATCTGGAGCGCTCCTGCCGCAATCTGGTGTTGGCCTACCAGACAGGGCAGAAGCTCCATGTCATGTCACCGGCAGTTGCGGAAAAGACGGCACGGGAATGGGAAGCCGACCGGGAACAATTCCACGCGCATTTCGCCGAGATGAAATCCCAGCTGGATGGGCGCGATCCAACCTATGCAGACTGATCCCACGATCCCGCTGTCTTGACCATTGCGGGGCGCTCGGCCATATGGCGCGGGAGGCGACGCTCGAGCACGATCTAGTGCGGAGGGGTGGCAGAGTGGTCGATCGCGGCGGTCTTGAAAACCGTTGGGGGTGAAAGCCTCCCGGGGGTTCGAATCCCTCCCCCTCCGCCAGCTATTTCCTGCCTGTCAGCGCAGTTCCACGCGCTCGGTCCGGTCGCCAAGCCGAAGCGAGGCTGACCGGCTGGCGGACCCAGTGGAAAGATAGGCAACGCTTCCGTCGCTGCAGGCGAGCGTCAGGCGCTTGCCATAATAGAATCGGCTCGGGTCTCCTCCTTCATTTGTGCCAGAGCACATGACACCCGCAGCATTAACCAGATCTATTCCACCGGCGGATGATTTGCCCCGCCACAGGGCCTTGTTTGCGTTGGCGGGTATTGCCGCATCACTGGCGAAGGCAGCCGCGATGTCGGCATCTTCCGACGCGGGAAGCGGCGAACAGCCATCTGTACCCGCGACCGCCCCGACCATTGGCAGTGTGCCATCAGCGCATAATTTCACGATTTCCGGAGGGGCGTTTGGATCCGCCTTCGCCAGATTTTCAGGGGGTGGCACCGTCAGGTTTCCCGAGGTCTGGCCTGGCATCAAGGCTGGTTGTTCCAGCAGGGCATTTGACCGTGAACACGCCGCAAGCCCTGCGGAAAGCAGGCACAAACACAGCAGCCCCCGCAAAATGCGGACAGTGCTGCCTTTCTGTCCCGGTTGACCCATCACTCACCACCTGCGCGGATACTAGCCCAACATCGTTGCAGTTTCAATTTCCGCGGGATTCTGCGATAGTGCGGGCAGTCACAACCACTGTTTTTGGTTAACAGCATGGCCGCCTGATCCCGTCCGGGATGGACAGGCATCAACCGGCGCGAAGGGATCACTCCGCATGTTTCGCTCACAACCGGATCTTGATCTTGCTTCGGAATATGATTCTGCCTTGCGGGAAAAGACACCGCTTGCCGGCATCGTGACACTGCTGGCCTGTGTTCTGGTGATTGGCGGCTTCCTCATCTGGGCAGCACTGGCCAAGCTCGATGAAGTGACGCGCGGCGAAGGCCGCGTCATCCCCTCCAGCAAGACGCAATTGGTGCAGAGCCTGGAAGGCGGCCTGATCAAGGAGGTGCTGATCAGGGCCGGTGACCGCGTGGGCAAGGGTGAAGTTCTGGTGCGCATCGACGATACGGGCTTTTCCTCCAATCTCGGTGAAGTCTCGGCAAAGCTCATGTCGCTTGGTGCCACGGCGGCGCGCCTGCGCCATGAAGCGGAGGGCGATCTTGCGTCCGCGCCAAAATTCCCTGCAGCACTGGTGGAGACGGCGCCGGACATCATTGCCAATGAAACCAAGTTGTTTGACGAGCGGCAAAAGAGCCTGAGGACCCAGACCCGTGTTCTGGAAGAGAGGATTGAGCAGCGTGGACTGGAATTGAGGGAGGCCCAGGCTTCTCTCCAGAAATCAAAGGATTACCTCTCACTTGCCAACCAGGAAATGAAGTTGAAAAAGCCGTTGGCCGAGCGTGGCATAGTCTCCAAGACAGACATCATCCGGCTGCAACGCGATATTGCCGAGGCTCAGGGGCAGATTGCGGTGCTGAAGGAGACTGTGCCGAAAATCGAATCCTCCGTGCGCGAATCGCAAGCGCTGATGGCCGAGCAACAGCAGAAATTCCGCGAGGAAGCGCGCACGCAGCTATCGCAGGTGGAGGCTGACCTCACCGTTGCAGAACAATCGATCAAGGCCGCCAAGGACCGCGTGGTGCGCGCCGACATCCGCTCGCCTGTGGATGGCATCGTGAACAAGGTCAATGCAAACACCATCGGCGGCGTGGTGCAGGCGGGCCAGGTCATCATGGAGATTGTGCCGATTGAGGACTCGCTGTTCGTGGAGGCCAAGATCAAGCCTGCGGACATTGCCTTCGTCCATCCCAACCAGAACGCCGTTGTGAAACTGACGGCCTATGATTTCTCGGTCTATGGCGGCCTCGAGGGCAAAGTCGAACTGATTTCGGCAGATTCTGTTTACGATGAACAGCTGCGCGAGAGCTTTTACCTCGTGACCGTTAAAACTTTAGAGACCCGCTTAAAATCAGGCAAAGAGGACCTCCCTATCATCCCCGGAATGGTCGCGTCAGTCGACATTCTCACGGGGAAGAAGAGTGTTCTCGATTACCTGCTCAAGCCCATCAACAAGGCGCGCAACGAGGCGCTGCGGGAACGCTGAACCTGGTTCAAATGCCAGTGCTGGCGCCACCACATGGCGCAACTCCACTGTCTCGATCACTGCTGCACTGGCCGTTCTGGCTGGCAGCATTTCGCCCGCCATCGCGGCGCGGAAGAACGTGGTCACGGCGGCACCGCTCGCCGCATTTGCGCCCACTGGCGTTTTCCAATCACTGGAGTTTGAGACCAACGCCACAACAGGCATCGAAGGTTGGCGCAGGTTTTCCGCACGCCTTTTGAAAGAACAGCAAGGCTACGACAGGTGTGGCGGCGGCGGCGCTCCCTGCCCCACGGGTATGCAGGCGTGGCGTGACAAATTCCCGGCCTGGCGACGGCTGTCTCCGGCAGCGAAACTGATTGCCGTCAATCACTGGGCCAACGCCACGGTGCGCTACACCGATGACCGCACCATCTACAAAGCCGCAGACTACTGGGCAACGCCAGCCCAATCCCTTGAGGGCCGTGGTGATTGCGAGGACTATGCCCTTCTTAAGTACGCTTCATTGCGGGAACTGGGATTTGCCGAACAGAACCTGCGCATTGTGGTGGTTGATGACCTGAAGAGGCGCATCGGCCATGCGGTTCTCTCGGTGCGCACGGGCGAAGGCACTTTCATTCTCGACAACCAGGAGCCCCGCGTGCTGCGCCATGACACGATCGACCGCTATGCACCGATCTATTCCATCAACGCGCAAGGACGCTGGATCAACATCGCCGCGCGCAAGCTGAGGCCGGTCAAGAGCCCTGTTCCCCTGCTCGTGTCGGCGGCGGATGTTGAGGCACTCTCGGTTGTCACTGAGGTCGGAGCAGTAAGCGCAAACGCCGGGAGGCTGCCGTCCATCCCGGCAGCAGGATCGCCAGATAGTGACCTCCCTCAACGCCTGTCCGCAACGGCAGCCGCGGCGCTCTTGAAGTCGCAGGCCACCATGCCTCAAAGTCTCGCCGTCACAGCTGACGCCTATTTTGAACGCAAGATGCCGCGCATATAGTCGGCCTCTATTTGCCAGTTCTTTCAACTAGGCGATATTTCCAGTCGTGTCGTCCGCGCCATTGTTGTTGTAGAGAATGGACACTTGGTTGATGCCATCATCCACAAAGCCGGTAATTGTGGCAACAGTTGTGAAGGTGGAGGCAACTCCAGTTCCATCCACGTCAACCTGAAGGTCTTCGCCGCTCATTTTCGCAAAATCAGAAAGGGACTGACCAGCTCCGACGGTGAAGAGTTCCGACAGATCGATGATGTCACTTGTCGCGGCAACTCCGATCACAAATCCGTTGATTGTGTCAACTCCACCAAATGCCGCCGCGTCAAAATAAACATGGTCTCTTACAGCATCACTGCCCAGGTTTAGAGTATCCTCACCAGCACCGCCCGCAAGCAAATCGCTTCCACCACCACCAATCAATGTGTCGTCGCCTCCGTTACCAAACAGAAGATCGTTGCCATTGTTGCCATCCAACGTTTCGCTTGCAGCTGTACCTGAAAGAATATCATTACTAGCATTGGCGCCAATTAAGTTATCATCAAAAATATAGTTCCCTGTTCCAAAGTTGAAGCCGGCAAAAGATCCGCCTTCATCAAGCCGGAAAATCTCAAACTGATTGGGACTGGTATATTGATTGATGAGGTTGACAGTGCGTGACCCGCCAGCCGTGCTCCAACCGATTTCGAGGTTATTATCAGTGCGGACAAAGTTCAAATCATTGAGAATCGTTGTGCCGCTCGCTGCCGTATCAATCGACAGAATGTCACCGGTGCCCCCCGCCTCCTGATAGGAAACGTTGGCTCCCGTTAGCGGGGCAGTGGTGATTGTGTCACTCGTGTTGACTGGTGTGAGGTCACTGAAGTCCGTTGCACTCATGTCGAGTGTCATCGTGTTTGGACTCTGGTCCTGATTGACGTTCGATCCAGTGCCCGGGCCGCTATCCTGCACGGCAAAAGTGAAACTTGAATCCGCAAGTGAATTGTCTGCGGGGGAATAGGTCAACATGCCGTCCCGGATCTGTTCTGCAGTGATGAATGTCGTTGCGATAAACGTGGCATTGCCCAACCGTAGTGTGCCCGAAGCAGGCAAAGTGCTGATGACAACACCTGCGATTTCCTGGTTTTCCGGGTCCGAGTAACCAAAATCGGCCAGGGTGAACGTATAGGACACGTCCTCAACAAGACTTATTGTTTTGTTGGTACCGGATGGCGCTTCATTGAAGTCAACCACGTCGATATGCAGCGGCGTTGTCCGCGTGTCGCCGTCACCATCAGTCAAGAGCACTGTAAAGTCGAGGTTGACGTCGACTTCAGTCGTGGTCACGCCCGCGTCGATGAGGCTGATTTTTCCCGAGATCGGCGGCCCGCTGTCGGGCGCGGCATAGAACTCCACAAAATCTATGAATTTGGCGGATGCTCCCGGCGGCGTTGTGGTCGTATAATTGATCACAGCATTGAAGTCATTTGAACCAACGGCAACCTGCCCCGATCCAATCGTACCGTCGGAAAAATGAATGACGTAATCAATTGACTCGTTGTTGAAACCCTTGAAGTTAAATGTTGTCGTCGAGACGCTTGGTCCATTGAACGACGGGGGTGCTACGTAACCTCCTCCGAACGCGTCGGCGTCATCAAAATCGAAACGCATGAATTCGCCATTGTTTGCCTCGAAGTTGTTGTTGTCGACACCCCAGCCGGCGGTGGAACCATTCACATCATTCAGCGTCAGCGTTCCAGGGTTTCCTGTGCTTTTCCATGTTGCCAGGCTGAAGCTTCCGTCAATGTTCCAGCCGGAAACCACTGATATCGCCGTTCCGCCAGCCGTCGTAAGAACTTGACCCTGGGCAGGGCCTGCTCCAAATGCAGTCGAACCGCCAATTGAAACTGTTGTTACTGTCCCATCAAGTGGCTGCAGAAGATTGAAGCTGTAGTTGTTTGTCGCGCCACTAAGAGTAAGCACGAAAACCTGGTTGGCCAATGCCGGGACAGACACGACAACCGGGCCCGTGTAGCCATATAGGACGTTGCCAGAGACAAAGTAGTGAACTTGCAGACCGCCTGAAGTCAGTCCAATTGGATCGCTGACATTGGCGAATGTCAGTGTCGCGCCATCTGCGCCGGTTGTCACTGGCAGGTCGCCAACTCCGATGTCTGCCGGAAGGACATCGATAGAATTGTTGACCTGGATCGTCTGCGCCAAACCGAGCGTCGGCGTGTCGTCGTTGACATTTACAGTAAGCGTTGCCCCCGTCGTATCGTCATCGCCATCCGTGATGGTAATGCCGATTTGAACGCCAAGGTTCTCTTCCGTCGTGCTGTTGGTCGGATGAACGAGCGGCTTCAGTGCCGTGAAGGTATATGCGCCGCTGATGTTCACGCTGAGCGTAAACACGGTGAGCAGTGAGATCGCGCCTGTTGCCGTGTAAATCGTGTTGCCCAAGCCGTCCGTGGTTGTGGCGTAGGTCAGCGTTTCCTGAGCCGGCTTTCCGGCGTTGTTGTAGATGGCCTTGAGTCCTGCCGGAGGCGTGAAGGCGATCGACTTCACACCGTCGGCGCCGACCGTGAACAGGCTTCCGGCCGCGCCGGTTGCAACTGTCGCGTCCGTTACGTCGTCCGTGCCGAGGGCGTTGCCGGCAAAGAGAGTCTGCGCATCATCGTCCAAAACCGGCGTTGCCGTCACCGTCTTGCCGACGGGAACGTCGTCGATGATGCGGATCGACAGGTTGCCTTCGACAAAGTCCGTGTCCGTGTCCGTCACCCGAACAATCATCGTATCAAAGATTGAATCAATGCCCGCGTTCGGGTGCGTCTCGTTGTCAAGCAGCGTGTATCTGTAGCTGACTTCCCCCGTGCCAGCCGTGTAGCCGGTGATGGTCAGCGTGTTGCCTGCCGGTGTCGTGACATTAACCGGCGTCACGCCGCTGGCCAGAAGGGCCGCCGCGCTGATCACCGTTCCATTGACCGTAATCGAGGCAAGGCCATCCGGTGCCGCGATTGTGAAGGTTCCCGTGTTGATTTCAGACTGGTCGGAATCCGCAGCCACATTGGCGGCCTCGCCCGTGCCTTCCGAGCCCGAACTCGCAGGCAGGCCCTTCTCGTCAACCACACTGTCCCCGAGATCGGCGGCAGGCGTCAGGTTGGTGATCGAGGTGCCCGCATCGGCAATGGTGATCACCAGGGTTGCCGGATCGCTGTCTCCGTCGCCGTCTGTCAGCGTATAGGTGAAGGTGTCGGTCGCCGACAGCGGACCCGTCGTCGTGCGCGTGTAGGTGTAGCCGCCATCCTCATTCAGGACCAGTGTGCCGTATTGCCCAAGGATGGTGTAGGCACCCGCCGCAAACGACGCCACATTGGCAGGTACGCCATTGCTCGTCACCCCGGAGACGTCCGCGCCATCGGCACCCAGAACATCATCGCCCGCAGGATCATTCGTCGTATTGGCACCCGTGATCACATTGCCAACCGCCGTGTTCGTCGCATTCGAGACCAAATCCGTGTCATTATTGGCCGTCGGCACGTCGTCCGCGATATCGACGTTGAAGGTTCCCGTGGCCACATCACCCTGCGGATCGGTGACGGTGACGGTGAACGTGTCAAAGTCAGGCAAGGCGTCGGCGTGATTGACGTTTTCAGTGAGTGTGTAGATATAGGTGACCGTGCCGGTGGCGAGATTCACGCCGGTGATGTTAATCTCGCCGAACGTGCCAAGAATCGGATTCGTTAGCACCGGGTTTGCAAGGTTGATCGTGACGCCGTTGATAACAATGGAACTCACGCCATCGGGTGCAGTGAAGGCGATGGTTCCGGTCGTCGACGTTTCGCTGTTTGTGGGAGCCGCTGTACCGGGGCTGCCGGAGCCGTCGTGTCCTTCAGGCAAACCGTCTTCGTCAACACTTGTTCCGTTGTCTCCCATCACCGGCACAATCACGCCGACCGGGTTGTTTACTTCTGAAATAAACCCTTCCTGCAATTCCTTCTTCTCGGTCGAGCGGTTGCGTTCAGAAAAATCCAGAAGGTCGCGGATATCGAAGGGGTCGCCGATGTCGCCGGGGCCGCGGGCAAAGTTGCCGCCGCTTGACGGCGTGCCTTCGGCACCGGCCTGGGCCGCATCGCCCGCAGCGGGAAGCGAAATGCCGTTGGCCTGCAATGATGCCACAAGGGCGTTGGCCGGAATTTCGAAGTTGCCGATGACCAGAGACGGCACAGACTTGAAGCCGCCCTTGATGATGATCAGGTCGCCGTCAGCCTCACGGATGATCAAGTCTTCGCCGCTGACGAGGATTGCGGCGATCTCTGTGCCTGGCGGCAAGGTGACCGGTTGGCCCGCGACAGGGACAAGCGTCAGCTTCGCAGCCTTCAAGTCAAGGTTCGTTGCGTTTTCGACAGCAAACGGCGCATTGGCCTGTACTGCTGGATATTTTGTTTCCTGAACAGGTGGCGGCGTCACACCAGCAGGCGATTTGCCGCCAGCAGGTTGTTGCGCATTTTCAGGAACGACGGCGGGCTGGGTTCCCGTTTCCGCCTGAGCCATCTGCAGGTTCTGCTTGGCGGCCGCGTTCGGGGTCTCGGACGGCAGATTGTAGTCGGGACGGTCGTTCATGAAACACTCCTGGCGCGGGCGCGAAACGGGTAAACAAGGACCTAATATTACACGTCAAAACAGATTCAGTTTGCGGTGAAACTGCCTTGGAGCAGCGCCTGAAGACCAAAAACACATATCCCATTATATGGTTTCGTTGATTCCCGGGGCTTCCCGCCACCCACGCACGGTGCTTATGGAATTGTCCATGATGTTCGCCTATACTCCGGTATATGGATGACAGACACGCAGAACTGGCGGAATTGGCAGGTGCAATAACGCCCCAGTTGCGGGTTTTGCAGCGGGCCAAGCAGAAATCAGCAGTCAAGCTCGAACGGATTTTCTGGTCCCAGCTTGAAGATCTGGCCCGCGACGACAAGACGACACTTTCGAAACTGGTGTTTGATGTTGTTGGACGCGCCGCAAACTCACAAAACAAGACGAGCCTGTTGCGGTGCTACGCACTTGACCGCTTGCGCCGCGGCGGCGCAAATGTCCGCCTCAAGGGGCAGGCCTTCGACCTCATGGCGCTGATCGCGTCCTGTCCGGTGCCTGCAGCACTGATCACCAGCGAGCGCAAGCTGACAGCCTTCAATCCCGCCTTCTCGGATCTCATCAAGTCCATGCGCGATCAACACGCGAGGGACCGGGCCATTCAACTGAGCTTCAGTGAACCCCTGCCCAAGATTCTTCTGGCACTGCGCGAGCAGCCCAACAACATCCGCACCTACCAGATCGGATTGCAGTTGGGAGATGGAAAGCCCGGCTATTTCGGCGCGCGCTTTGCGCTTGCTGACAGGAGCAAAGGGGTTGACTCCCTGATCGTCATTTACATCAACCCGAGATAAGGGCCCCGTCTCAAGGCTGCTCAGGTTTTCTGTTGTTGCGGTTGCCCTTGTTGTCCTTGCCCCTGTTTGCGCAATGCTTCCATGACTGCGTTCTTGGGACCGTCGGCAGCCACCTTTCCGTTGTTCAGGACGATGAGCCTGTCCACCAGTTCCAGCATGGAATAGCGGTGGGTGGAGACAATCACGGTTTGCTCCGGTGTCAGCGCGCCGCGCAACTGGTCAATCAGCAGACGTTCACTGGCAAGGTCCATGGCGCTTGAAGGCTCGTCCAGGAAAATGACCTGTGGCCTGCTGACCAAGAGACGCGCCAAGGCCACGGATTGGCGCTGGCCGCCCGAAAGTGCCTGGCCACGCTCACCCACGGGCATCTCGTAGCCTGCAGGGTGGCGGCGCACAAAATCCTCGACCCCTGCCCGCTTGGCCGCAAGGATCATCTGCTCATCCGTTGCGCGCGGGGCTGCCATCAGGATGTTTGAGCGCACGGAGCCGTGAAAAAGGTCGGTGTCCTGGTTGAGCAGACCCACCACGCGGCGCACCTCAAGAGGATGATACTGGCGGATGTCCGTTCCGCCAAGCATCACTGCACCCTCGGAAGGTTCGTAGAGTTTTGTCAAAAGGCGGCCGATGGTTGTTTTGCCCGAGCCGATTTTTCCGACAATGCCGACTTTTTCCCCCGGCCTGATGACAAGGTTGAATTGCGCCAGCACGGGATTGGGCGAGCCCGGATAGGCGAAGGTGACGTTGTTGAACTGGATCGTGGTGTTGTCGATGGGTTTTGACAGGAAGGATCTTGCGGCCTGGCTTTCGCTTTCCATGGCCATGATCTTGTTCAGGGCGGCAAGTGAGGCGAGCGATTGCTGCGAGCGCGCCAGGACCATGGCAAACTGGCCCAGCGGTGCCACGGCTTTCCCACCGAGAATAACGCAGGCGACGATCGCACCCATGGAGATGAGGCCGTCCTTGAACAGATAGGCCCCCACCAGCACAATGAGGACCGAAACGAGTTGCTGGACGAATGAACTGAAATTTGCGAGTGACGAGTTGAGATGCCTGACATGTTCGACAGTCTTGGATGTAACGCCGGTGAGCCCCTCCCAGATGGATTGAAGATGGCTCTCGGCCCGCAACAGCTTGACGGTTTCCAGGGCGGCAATTGATTCAACCAGCACCGAATGGCGTTGTGCCGTTTCGGCCGAATGCTTGTTCGCCGCACGGCGCAGGGGAAACTGGTAAACCAGGCCAGTGATGATGAGGATCACGGCCGCCGCCGCGGGTATGACCGCCATGATACCGCCGCCGACGAGTGCGATGACGCCCACGAAAAACACAAAAAACACCATGTCAGTGAAGGCCGCCACGGTGTTGGACGTGAAAAATTCCCGGACGTTTTCGAATTCCTTCAGATGACTGGCAAAACTTCCCGTTGTCGCGGGGCGCTGATTGAGCTTGATGCTCATGACATGGGCGAAGATGCGCGATGACAAAAGGACGTCTGCACGCCTGCCCGCATGTTCAATCAACCTGCTGCGCAGCGACTTCAGGAGATAGTCGAAGGCCAATGCCAGCACGATGCCTGATACCAGAACCCACAGGGTCGGCAGGTTCTTGTTCGGCAAGACACGGTCATAGACGTTCATGGTGAAGAGCGGCGAGGCGAGCGCCAGGACATTGATCAACGAAGCGCCGACAATCACGTACATGTACGTTTTTGAGAGACGGCTGACCGCCGACCAGAACCAGTGACCTGAAGATTGGCCAGCATCGGAAACAGTCTCGACCCTGCTGGCTGCCGACTTTCGCGCCATCAGGCATGTGCCAGAATAGGCCCCCGACAGCTCCTTCAGGGGCATCGTCATTTCCGAGCCGGTTTGCGGGTCCAAAAGCCGCATGCCGCCCTTGGTCCGCTCCAGCGCGATGATCGCGTCCTCATCAGCCATGAACAGAATGGCCGGCAGGTTGATGTTGTGGAGGCGGCCCAGGTTTCTGCGGTCAAGACGCGTGCGGTAGTCAAGGCGCTCCAGGGCCCGTTGCATCAACGCGGGTGTCAGCCGCCCTTGCTGCAATGGCAGGCCGGAGATCAGTGCGTCGACGGATGTTGCCCGATGGGTCAACTGGACGAAGGCTGCAAGGCACAGTGCCAGCGCATCGCTTTCCAGAATATCCGCAAAACCTGGTGTGCTTGAACCCGCAACCGGGTAGCCAGGTGAACTATCCATTGGACTTGCGGTCACTGTTGCTGGCGGTCATTGCGCCCCAGGGCACCCGAGGCGCCGTTGGCCGTTTTTCAGTTGATTGGATTGGTCGCAGGCTCGGTGCGTTCAAATTCATCAAGCGACTGCACTTCCGGCACATCATAACCCGCCTTGCCGTAAGTTTCTGACTTGGGCGAGAAGGACACACCCAGCTGTTTCAGCAGTTTGCCTGTTGATGCCAGCACACGGTAGTGGCCAAACCTCACTGCCGTATCTGCTGTGATCACGCTCAGCTGCACCGAATAGCGGGTGTTCTGGGTGTCGAGAAGGTCGAGCAGCGAACGCTCGCCGATCTTGAATTGCTCGGCGTAAGACTGGCGGAGTTCCTCAATGGCCGCCCGCTCGCGCAGCAATTGGCGCAGCCGCAGCGTTTCCTGCATATGCCTGTCCCATGACAGGCGCACGCCCTCTTCAACTTCACGCGTGATCCGGTGCATGCGGTGATAGGCCTCGTCAACGTGACGAATTTGTTCCTGGACGTTGGCCTTGTCGATGCCGCCGTTGTAGAGGTTCATGTTCACAACGACATTTGCCTGGAGGTCGCCGTCAAAACCCCTGATGCCGCCCACGTCGTCGGCTGCTGACGCCCTGCCTTCCAATGCGACTTTCGGCCCAATCTTGGATTCCGCCGCCCGCACGAGTGCGGCGGCCGTATCAACGTCTGATTGTGCAAAGCGCAAGGATGGATGGTTGTGCCTGGCCGCATTCAAAGCCGATTGCACGGAATTCGGTATGACGTTGCGCAAATTCTTGGGCTCACCCGAGTCGCCAATGGGACGCCCCACAAGCCGGATGAATTTCGCCTCGGCTTCCTTGAGTTCTGCCCTGATTTCCTCAATGCGGGCGCGGGCGGCATAGATGCGTTCCTGCGCCTGCTGCTTGTCAGACACACTCAGCGCACCATCACTTGCAACTTCGGAAATCTGGCCCAGAATGCGCTTGTGATAGCTGATGTTCTCTTCCGAGACATTCAGCATCTTGCGCAGCCTGACGACTTCGAAATACTCATGGGCCACGGCAAGCGCGATGAACTCCTGGCGCTCCCTGATCCGATAGGACGCCGCGTCCACACGCGAAGCCTGGCGTTCAATTTCAGACCGCGCTTCGCCACCATCGTAAAGCGATTGGCGTGCGACAATGCTCACCTGCTTGCGCAGAAACAGATGGTCATCGTCGCCATTGCTGCGTGTCGAAGCGCTGTCGCGGATTTCGCCACCGATGCTGGCTTCAAGATCGATTCGCGGACGGCGCAATCCAAGTGCCTGCTCCAGCTCAAACTCAACACCTTCGCGGTTCGAGATGGCCTCGAGAATTTCAGGGTTGTCCTGCACCGCACCGGTAATGGCTTGCTGCAATGACATTGCGTAAGCGGGCGAACAGGCAATCACAGCCGCCGCAGCAATGCCAAACGACATTCGCGTCAAGATTGATTTCATGCCCATGGTCATCAGTAAGCGCCCCAATCCTTTGTCTTCAGCCAGTCCCCACTATTCTATGACGCCTGAAAGGCCCACACAATAGTTTATTAACAGTTGGTTAATTCGCGCTCTGGTTGTAGCCAAAATTCCGTTTATTTTCAATGTCACCGCCAGCGGCGCCAATATTTGCAATCAGGCATTTCTCAGGCCGCATGAATTTTCTCGAAATCCGCCCGCAAGCTTTTGAGAAGTGGACCCAGGGCATTGGCGGCCCGGCCCGGTTCGGAAGCGGTGCGTTCGGCGGCAAATACCTCTGCTGCCGTCAGCTTTCGCATCAATTCGTCATAACTGGCAGCGCGGGTCTCGGGGCTGATGGCATGGTGGTGTTGCACTTGCACTTCGGATACCGGAACTGGCATTGGCAACGGAGGCAATATGGCCGTTTCGACGGGCGGATAATCAGGCTGAACGGCTTGCTGCTTGACCAAGTCCGGCAACGCCTGCGCGGTCACTCCGAGATCGCAGGTATTGCACATGTCAAGATAGGCAGTGCGCGCATCGCTGACAAACCCTTCAACCGCTGCCACTGCCTGCAAGACGAACTGGTCGGCAACAACAAATCCTCCGCGGCCCTGGTCATGGCAGGTCGTCAATGCCGACAGCACGCTGGAGGCGCGGGCCAGTGCCTCACCGAGCACGTCTGCCGGATGGGCTCTTTCTTCACGCTCGCTGTGAAACATCATATGCCGCCTCTTGCATTTCCCCAGCCAAGTCTCCGTACAACCCCCTTCGCCTGGGAATTGAACGCGATACTTCTCCTAGTGCAAATCCTTGATTCGGGTAACTCTGGCTTGACCGGCGGTCGATGATTTCACTTGCCCCACGAACACGATAAGGGTGACCAAGGGCAACATACCGGTATGGAACGCCGGAGAATGGAACGTGATTGAATGAAAATTCTGGTGATCGGCGCAGCAGGCATGTTGGGAGCGAAACTCATAGGGCGTTTCGTGGCAAGGCCGGAAATTGACGGAAGACAAATTGCAACGCTGCTCCGTCATGACGTGGTGTTGCCGGGTGCTCCACCCGCCGCAAGCTTTGCAATCGAGACCCACATCGGCGACCTTTCCCTGCCAGGTGAGGCCGAAAAGCTGGTCGCCATGCGACCGGATCTGGTTTTCCATTTGGCGGCGATTGTCTCCGGTGAAGCGGAGGCCGATTTTGAGAAGGGTTACCGGGTCAATCTCGACGGCACACGCAATCTGCTGGAGGCCGTCCGAAAGGCAGGCGGCGGTTATGTTCCCCGCCTGATTTTCACCTCTTCCATCGCGGTATTTGGCGCACCGTTCCCCGCAGCGATTGGTGACGAGTTCCTCAATGCCCCGCTCACCTCCTACGGCACACAGAAGGCCATTTGCGAATTGCTGGTTTCGGACTATTCCCGGCGCGGATTTGTCGATGGCATGAGCTTGCGGATGCCAACGGTATGCGTGCGGCCCGGAAAACCCAACAAGGCCGCTTCGGGTTTCTTTTCCAACATCATTCGCGAGCCACTGGCCGGCCTGCCGGCTGTTCTCCCGGTGGCCGAAACTGTGCGCCATTGTCTTGCCTCACCGCGCGCAGCGGTCGGATTTCTCGTCAGCGCAGCCGCATTGGGCGGTGCGGCACTCGGCAACCGCAGGGCACTCACCCTTCCGGGCCTGAGTTGTACCGTGGGCGAGCAAATTGACGCTTTGCGCCGCGCCGCAGGTGACAAGGCCGTGGCACTGATCGAGCGGCGGCCAGACAGCGTGATCGAGAAGATCGTGGCGGGCTGGCCCGAAAACTTCAATGCAAGTCGGGCCAAGGCCCTCGGCTTTGAAGTCGAGGCCAGCTTTGACGACATCATCCGCGTTCACATTGAGGATGAGTTGGGCGGAGCCATACCAATTCAACTGGCCTAAACACTTGGCTTGAAAACTGGCGAGGCCATGCAGCATTCGCGCAGGAGCGATGATATCCTGCCGCTGGTTTTGCCCCCCACACTCGGATAGCCGTTTCGCTTATGACCATCCCCCACGTCACTGAAAACCGCGCCAGGGGCATCGCCTGGATGCTCGCCACCATGTTCTGCTTCATCGTGCTCGACACCATGATGAAGTACGCCCTTGAGCACTACTCGTTGGTGCAGGTGACCTGGGCCCGGTTCTTTTTTGCAACAATTTTTGCCGCAGTTCTGTGTGGCAGGAGGTTGCCGCAGCTGGTGCGTAGCTCAGTTCCCGGCATACAGCTGGCGCGGTCGTTCCTCCTGATGACCACCACCGGTCTGTTCAATGCGGGTGTGGCAAAGCTGCCGCTCGCCACGGCCACGACCATCATGTTCATGAGTCCCATTCTGGTGACACTGCTGTCGATCGCACTCCTGGGCGAAAAAGTAGGGGCCAGGCGCTGGCTCGGCATCGCGGTGGGCTTTGCGGGCGCGGTGATTGTGATGCAGCCATGGAATTCGCTGGGCGAAACATTCTCAACGGCTGCCATGTTTCTTTTGGCAGCTGCCCTCACCAATGCCAGTTACCAGATTGCAACCCGGCGCGTGCGTTTTGATGACCCTTTGACCAGCCTGTTGTTCACTGCCGGCGTGGGAGCCATTGGCAGCAGCATGCTCCTGCCCGGCAACTGGTCAACGCCTGACCTGCTGGGTTGGTTCCTGATGGTGGGAAGCGGAGCGGCGGGCTGCGTCGGACATCTTTGCCTGATTCGCGCCTTTCAGGCTGCGCCCGCAAGCGTGGTGGCGCCCTTCAGCTACAGCTCACTCATATGGGCCATTGTGTTTGGATTTATGATCTGGCGGGAGCTGCCGGATATGGCCACGATTGTCGGGGCCACACTCATCGTTGCGGCCGGTCTCTACATATTTTTCCGCGAGCGGCAGCTCAAGGGAACGGCGGTGGAAGACCATGAGGTCAAGACCTGAATCGACCCATCCACAAGTGCTCAGGCACCTTCGGCGCGGCGGACGTCGCTCGCGATAGTGTCCAGGTGGACCAGTTCCTCAGCGCTGACCTCAACGCGATGGGCGGCTGAAAAAGCCTCATAATAGGCAAACTCAAGGATGCCTTGCAGGGCTTTCAGTTCGCCGGACTTGGCCATGTTGCGCAGTTCCAGAATCATGTCGGCAATATATTGGGCCGACTCTCGGGCGAATGGCTTTTTCGGTGCGGCTTTTGTGGCATGGTTTTCCGGGTGGTTGAACGTGCTCATCAAACTGTCTTCCATCCATCGATTCGCTGCAACATATACGAGTTGTTTTAGTTGTGAATACACCTTGAGTTGTGTCGGGATGTGACAACGATGGTGATAATTCCAGGATGGCTCATCCTGGGTTTGGGCTAAACCTCGGGTCCCATGGCCGATTCACACCAGATTCAGAGCAAGATTTCGGTTGCCCGCTGGTCGCTGCTGGCCAGCCTCTGCCTTGTCATTGGCAAGTTTTCAGCAGCCTTTGCTTCGGGCTCGCTGGGGTTGCTGTCCGAGGCATTTCACAGTTTGCTCGATGCGGCTGCCACAGCCGTCACCCTTTTTGCCATTCGATACGCTGACCAGCCAGCAGACGAGGACCACCATTTCGGCCACGCAAAAATGGAAAGCGTGGCGGCCCTCATCGAGACCGGCCTGCTCTTTGGCGTAACAGGCTGGATTGTTTACGAGTCCGTGGTTCGGCTGCTTGGTGAAACCCATCCCCTTGAACTGAGTTGGTGGGTCTTTGGCGTTGTTGCCGCCTCGATCGTGATTGACTGGAACCGTTCACGCGCCCTGCAGCGCACGGCCGATGACACCAAGAGTGATGCGCTTGCCGCCGACGCCTTGCATTTTCGCGCTGACATGTGGAGCTCATGCGCGGTCCTTGCAGGCCTGCTGTTGGCGTTGACAGGCTATCCCAAGGCTGATGCCGCAGCAGCATTGATCGTCGCCGGTTTTGTCGGCCACGCGGCCTGGGGACTCGGACGACGAACCCTCGCCACGCTGCTTGATGCAGCACCGAGCGGCATCACCCTCAAACTGGAGGAAATGGCAAACGGTGTTGACGGTGTGCTTTCGGTCGCCAAGCTCAGGGCCAGGCCGGCGGGGCCGACACTTTTTGTTGATCTCACGGTCAATGTGCCGCGCACACTTCCCGTGTCACGCCTCATCGAGATCCGCGAGCAAGTCGCCCGTGCAATCCGGACACTGCATCCCGCCGCCGACGTTGCAATTGAAACAAATCCCGTCGCCCTTGATGAAGAAACCGCATTCGAAAAAATCATGTTGATTGCCGCGGAAAACAAGGCGGCCATTCACCATGTCACGGTCCAGGACAACAATGGAAAGCTGGCGGTGAGCTTCGACTATGAGGTTGATGGCAGCACGAGTTTGCGCCAGGCCCATGGCAATGCCACTCTTCTGGAACATGCCGTCCGCAAGGGACTTGGGGCCGAAGTTGAGGTGGAAAGCCACATTGAGCCTCACTCTCCCGCATTGTTGCATGGTTCCGATCCCGGTCCTGAAGTCTTGCGACAGGTGAAATCCGCACTTGCATCACTGGCTGCGCGGGAGAAATCCATGCACGATGTTCACAACATCCGCATCCGGAACACGGAGAGCGGATTGTTCATTCACTATCATTGCCGCTTCAAGGCGGATTGCACGGTGCAACTTGTTCACGATGCCGTGGACCGCATCGAAAACGCGCTGACTGCAAAGGTCAAAAACGTGGCGCGTGTTGTGGCCCACGCCGAGCCTTTGGGGCAAACCAGGCAAAGGTCGTGAAATTTGCGTAAGGTCAGGCCTTTGTGACCCTGTCCAGTGCCATGAGTTGCCGCAACAGGCGTTCCATCTCGTGGAGCGGCACCATGTTGGGACCATCCGAGGGTGCCTTGTCAGGGTCATCATGGGTTTCAATGAAAACGCCAGCGACGCCAACTGCGGTTGCTGCCCGGGCGAGGACAGGCACCATGCGCCTGTCTCCACCGCTGGCGTGGCCCTGCCCGCCCGGCTGCTGCACGGAATGGGTTGCGTCAAATATCACTGGCGCACCTGTCTCTGCCATGATGGGCAGGCTGCGCATGTCCGACACAAGCGTGTTGTAGCCAAAACTTGCCCCGCGCTCGGTGAGAAGCACATTGGCATTGCCGCTTTCGGTGATCTTGGCCACGACGTTTTTCATGTCCCACGGTGCCAGAAACTGTCCCTTCTTGACGTTGACGACCTTGCCTGTTCTTGCAGCCGCGACCAGCAGGTCTGTCTGGCGGCAAAGAAACGCGGGGATCTGCAGCACGTCCACAACTGTCGCCAGTTCGGCACATTGGCCCACAGTGTGAACATCCGTGAGAACGGGCAGGCCGAAGTCTGTCCGGATGTCGGCAAACACAGCAAGTGACTTCTCCAGCCCCAGGCCCCGCTTGCCGCCAAGGCTGGTGCGATTGGCCTTGTCAAAGGACGCCTTGAAAACCAGGCCGATGCCGAGGCGTTCAGTGATTTCTTTCAACCGGCCCGCCATCATGAAGGCGTGCTCGCGGCTCTCAAGCTGGCAAGGCCCGGCAATCAGCGCCAACGGCAGGGCATTGCCGAATTTCACAGTGCCGACACTGACGATGGCATTGGGATTCATTTGGGGTACACGAGAAAAGTTCCGGAACCGTGGGCATAAAGGAGGCCCGCCTGATCTGCAACTTTGGCCTCGGCCGTCAGCATCGTGCGCCCGGCGTGAAGCACGTGGGCTCTGCAAAACAACAGCCCACCCCCGGCTGAAATTTTCCGGACGTAGCTGACCTTGAGATCAACCGTGCCCACGTTCGCGCCAGCGGCAAGCTTGCTCAAAACGGCAAAGCCCATGGCCGTGTCGATGAGCGTTGCGGCATATCCGCCATGGACCCGGCCAAATGAATTGTCGAACGCCGGGGAAGGTTGCGCTTCAACGACCGCAAAGCCATCTCCGCCTTCAACCAGCCTCTGCTGCAGGAGCCTGGTCATCGGTGCGTTGCGGCCTTCGGCGAGAAAAGCCCTCAGCCTGTCCAACCCGGTCGCCGCATCAATGCCGGGTTTCACTTCAAGTTCCGTCATGCTTCATGATTGCCACGGGTGGTTGGATGAAAAGCAGGCTTTTGCCCAAGCTGCGCAGAATTTCCCCGCGCAAGTCACCCGCCACATTGACCATTTCAAGGACGTCAAGAACACTCATGCGGATCTCAAATTCCATGTTGAGCGGTTTCAAGTCTGAGACGCGCACAGTGGGTTCGGGGTGGCGCATGATTTTGGGATGACGGTTCGCAATGCCGCGCAATATTTCAGTGACCTTGTCGACATCGGCGTCATAGGAAACGGCAAGTTTCAACGAGAACGCCCCCAAGGTGTCGCGCAGCGTCCAGTTGGTCACAGCACCGGTGATCAGGCTGGAATTGGGTATGATGATGGTGCCGTGGTCAAAGGACTCGATTTCAGTCGCTCTCACGTTGATGCGCCGCACGATGCCTTCGCCCGCCGGTGTCACGATCCAGTCGCCGACCCTGACGTGACGTTCGGCCAGCAAAATGAGGCCCGAGACAAAATTGTTGACGATCGACTGCAAGCCAAAGCCGATACCCACGCCCAGCGCACCGGCGATCAAGGCCACGTTTGAAAAACTGACTCCTGCCGCTGACAGTGCAAAAAGCACTGCGAGCAGATAGCCCGTATAGCCCAGTGAAGTGCGCACGGAATCCCGCACACCCCTGTCCAGTTTGGTGGCCGACAACACCCTTTTCTCAAGCCAGCTGGCGACATAGCGGGTGATGGCAACACCCAGGAGGAGGATGAACAGGGCGCCGAGCAACCCCGTGGGGCTGATTGAAATATTGCCGATCTCAAATCCGCTCGCGGCCTTTCGGATCAGCTGGGTGAAATCCAGAAGCGATACAGCCCATAGTGCGGCAAGGCCAAGCACCGCCAGCAGGGCCGTGCCCAGGTCGGCAACGGTGCGCAGAATGAGAATGGAGCGGGCCATGCCATCCGCGCTCCAGCCGGTAAAGCGCTTGAAGGCGGCATTGGTCCGCGAACCGGTCTCACTTGCGGCATCCGCAACGGCATGGGTGAAAGCATGCAGCACGCCCAGCACCACCGCCAGCATTGCGCTTTGCAGCACGTTGCCGGCAATGAAAAGGCCGAGCGCAACAAAGCCGGACAGAAGGGACACAAGCGCGGTAGCCAGCAGGACCCACAGGAAGGGTATCAGCGCCAGCATCCAGCTCAGAAAATATCGTGAGTTGCCCTGGTCCGAGTCCTTGCGGGCCTCACGCTGAATGACGACGAGGGAATAGCCAAGCAGAAACACCAGCAGCAGCGCGCTGAGCGCCGATATGCCCACCGCAAAACTGACCGGGATCGACAGTGCCGTGGCAATATTCGTCAATACGGTGCCTGCGGCGTTGACGGCGGAAGCGAGGAAGGTCACCAGCACCAGTTTGCGGGCCGCGGCATCCCCAACGGCAACGAGGCGGGCGTCGGGATTTGCCGGCCTGCAAACCATATAGGCGGCGCCTGTGTAGAACAGGACTGGAATGGCGATGTCAAACAGCGCCCGCAGCACAAGGTCGAAGTGCGTGGTCATGACCCCTGCCGCATCGAGCCCAATCCAGACGCCAAGCCCAAGTACGCCACTCAGCGCCAGCCAATGCAGATAACCGAATATGCCGTGCCACAGCAGCCTGGCGCGGCTGATCTTGGCGTCGGGTGCGTCCGGAGGCCGAAGTGCGGGAGAGAAGACACCCCGCATGATCCGGGGCAGCAGCCAGAGCGCCAGTGTGGCGAGTGCAAGTCCTGCGATCGTTGCCAGCAAGGCACTGGCTTGTGCCGCGCTGGCAGAGGTGAGCCACCAGTTGCCAATCAGGTTTCCCAGCCTTGCCACAAAAATTCCCGATGCCGTGATTGCGGCGAGCCACAGTCGCGGGTCGAGAACGGATTTCTCGGAGGCGAAGACCCGGTTGAGAAACTGGTCGCGCTCGGCAGTACTCAAACGCGAAAAATGTTGGTCAGCCTCAACGCCGATCAATTCAAGTTGTTTGCGCAAGCCAAGGAGCTGGGCTGCCCTGTCATTCAGCAACGTGCGCTGTTTGCCAATATCAACGGACTCCTGCTGATCCTGCCCCGGAGCAGGACCGAGTTGTGCGATTTGTGCGGCCACGTCGGCCTGTGGTTGGTCCAGTTCCTTGGCCGTTTTTTCCGCTTCTGCCTTGAGGTTGGCCAGAAACGTGCGCTGCTGGGCAATTGCTTCAGCGCTGATGACATGGGGATCGGTGGCCGCCACTGTTTCCGCCAATACGGCCCGCGCCGAATTGATGGCGCTTTCAATGCGGGAAATGTCCGTGGCATCGAAGGCCATGACCGCAGAAACACAGAGAGCCCACAGCAGCAACGCGGCCAGCAAGCGTGCCATGGCTCGCACCACTGTCATACCAGGCGGCTTTGCACCACGGCTGCGGCCACGAACGAGGCGAACAGCGGATGCGGGTCGAAAGGCTTGGATTTCAATTCGGGATGATACTGGACGCCGATAAACCAGGGATGGTCGGCGTATTCCACTGTTTCCGGCAGCAAACCGTCGGGCGACATGCCAGCGAACAGAAGGCCAGCCTCCTCCAACCGCTTGCGATAGACGGTATTGACCTCGTAGCGATGGCGGTGGCGTTCCGATATCCGGCTATTGCCATAGATTTCCGCGATGTGGCTGTCCTTGCTGAGCACGGCGTCATAGGCGCCAAGCCGCATGGTGCCACCAAGGTCTCCGCCCCTGCGGCGGATTTCAAGTTCATTGCCCTTCATCCATTCCTTCATGGTGCCGACAACGGGTTCCCTGGCCTCGCCAAACTCGGTGGAGCTTGCCTCGGCGATGCCGCAGAGATTGCGCGCCGCCTCGATGCACGCCATCTGCATGCCGAAGCAAATGCCAAAATAGGGAATCTTGCGGGAGCGGGCGTAGCTGACGGCGAAAATTTTTCCTTCCGAGCCGCGCTCGCCAAATCCGCCCGGCACCAGAATGCCGTGCACATCCTCAAGATAGGGAGATGGATCCTCCTTCTCGAAGATCTCGCTCTCAATCCATTTCAGGTTGACTTTCACCCGATTGGCGATGCCGCCATGCACAAGTGCCTCTTTCAGCGATTTGTAGGCATCAAGCAGGCCCGTGTACTTGCCGACAACCGCAATCGTCACCTCGCCTTCCGGGTGCACAATCCGGTCCATGATGTCGTCCCATTTCGCGAGATCGGGCTTTGGCGCAGAGGTGATGCCGAAGGCGTCAAGCACCTCCACGTCCAGCCCTTCAGCATGGTAGGCACGCGGAACATCATAGATGTTGGAGACGTCGAGGGCCTGAATCACGGCCGAGGGTCTTACGTTGCAGAACAGCGCGATCTTGTGGCGCTCATTCAGGGGGATTTCGCGGTCGGCCCGGCAGAGCAGAATGTCAG
>JANPDD010000032.1:0-8150 GCA_031431295.1 Hyphomicrobiales bacterium
GCCTTGTCGGCACCCTCGGAGAGGAGTTTGGTGAATATATTGGGTGACTTCAAAGTGACACTGCGAGCAGCTCTTTCATTGAGGTGTGGAGCTGAACTGGCGAATAAGGCTTCTGCATGAAGTGGGCACCTTCAACAAACAAAGCTCTCATCTTGTCGGTCAGGGAACTGCCAGTGATGTAAAGCACTCGCAGTTCCGGGCGAAGCGAGATTGCCTGGTGGGCAAGTTCAAACCCGCCAAGAACAATTGATTTGAGGCGGATATCAGTGAAGAGCGCGTCGATAGGCTGAGGAGATTGCAGGTGCACAAGTGCTTCGCCGATGTCACTGGCGACAAGCGTTTCATGGCCCAAGTCCTGAACCATCATCTCCGTAAACTGGCGGATAAATATTTCGTCATCGACAATCAGAATTACCGCCATCGCATTCTTTCCAAAGCCGTATCGTCTGGGCAACACTGACATTGATGCTCGGCAAGTAACGCGCAGCGGGAGCTAAAGTTCCAACCAATTCAAATGTTGTCGGACAAAAGCGGTTGTCAAAAACTATCCTGTCTTTTCAGCCGCTTATTGACCAAAAATTGCACGTGGATTCAGTCCAGGCTTCAGACGAATTGGGAGATGCAGCGGCCTTAGCGGCACTGGGTTGTAGTGATGGCGTTTCTCTCACCACTTCTCCATTCGGGGCCAGTTTGGTTTGGCCAAGCGAACGATAATCATTGCAAACAATGAAGCAAAATCCAATAGCATTGGTGTCAACATGACCGACAAGCCTGATCCCGTTCTGCGCCGTGCCTTAACCCTCCCTTGGCTTGTGTTTTATGGCGTCGGGGTAACAGTGGGTGCGGGTGTTTTTGCGTTGATTGGGGAAGTTGTCCGGGTTTCCGGTGACCTTGCGGTTCTGGCGTTTCTGGTTGCGGGCCTCGTCGCAGCTTTTACAGCCTTGTCCTATGCGGTGCTTGCTAGCGCCTACCCCCGTGCAGCAGGGGAGGCGATCTATGTAAAAATGGGTTTTGGCGAGATGGCCGGACGCGTCGTTGGGCTTGGGGTCGTTGCCATCGCTATTACCTCAAGCGCTGTTATCAGTCTTGCCTTTGCGGGCTATCTCGGTGCGCTTACGGGATTTCATTCGTCTGCAAGTGTCGCTGGCATTCTTGTCCTGCTTGGTTTTGTCGCCTGGTATGGCGTGCGCGAAAGCGTGGGCTTTGCATCTCTCATAACGGCACTTGAAGTCGGCACCCTCGCGGTTGTCATCATTGGCGGCTTTCCGCTCTTAACAACGGAAGAATCTGTGGCGAGTCTGGTTGCCCTTCCATCTGACGCGACGACATTTCTAGCACTGTTTTCCGGTGCCTTCCTGGCGTTCTTCGCATTTATTGGATTTGAAGACATTGAGAACATGGCCGAAGAAACAATGGATCCGCATCGGGCCATACCCGCAGCCATCCTGTGGACGCTGGGCATTTCCGTGGCCCTTTACATACTGGTAGCAGCAGTCGCCATTTCCTTTCCAGACCGGCAAGCGCTGATCAACAGCAACGCGCCACTCGCTTTGCTGTTCGAGCGCACCACTGGCTATCCGGCAGCACCCGTTGCTGCAATGGCGTCCATCGCCATGATCAACGGCATTTTGGTGCAAATTGTCATGGCAAGCCGTGTCCTTTACGGCATGGCACGCGAAGGCATGATTCCTGCCGCACTTGGCCGCTTGGACAAAAAAAGGGCAACACCTGCGCTTGCCATAGGTCTCATAACAGCAGCAATCTTGGCGCTTGCCCTGTTGGTGCCGTTTCTGCAGCTTGCCAGTCTTACAAGCTTCATCATACTGCTGATTTTTATGGCGGTAAACGCAAGCCTTTACGTCATTGGGTCCCGTTCCGGCGCTCCTGAAAAACTTCGCCGCTGGCGCTGGTGGGGAGTGTTTGGCGCATTCGTTTCTCTGGGGCTCGCTGCAATGGAGGCGCTGGGTTAGCTGGTGAGAGCTTCTACTTCGGTTGTCTTGCCGTCAAATTGCTCGTTGTCTGTCTCAGCAGCCGCGCGTGTGCGATGAATGATACCATCGCGATGGTTCGGTGGTGCGTAAAGCGTATAGAGCTTTAGCGGAGTATCGCCGGTGTTGACTATGTTGTGGTTGGCACCAGCAGGAACGACAATGGCGAAGCCCGCGCCAATTGGTCTGCGGACGCCGTCCAGGATTGCCTCACCGGAGCCTTCCTCGACACGAAAAAACTGATCGAATTTATGCACTTCCATGCCGATCTCTTCCGTGGGTTTCAACGACATGAGAACAAGCTGGCAGTTTTTTGCCGTATAGAGCACGCGCCTGAAATGCAAATTCTCAACGCTCAGAGCCTCGATATTTTCGACAAAACCTTTCATCGCCAGGCTCCTCAATGATTTTGGATGATTGTTCGATCTCGTTCGTTATCTCTATCAACGCTCAGCACCCGCCGAAGTTCCTTCGCTGCGTGTCTCCATTGGAACTTTGGTGGATGCCACACGTTGATCCCACTGTGAATCCGTGAGTTCGGTTTTCCAATCCGAGGCGATTGGTGTCAGTGTGATTGCACAGGTGCATCTCATTCATAGGCATAGTTTAGCGAAAGCATGGGTTCAAAGTGTCAAATAGACGACAGATTCTTACAGGCGGTGGTGTATTGGCGGTCGCTGGTGTTGGTGCTACGTATCTCGGGCTGCGGCAGATAGGCTCGATGGAGGATTACAGTGCGGCCATTGCGGCGGCTCGTGCGCCGCTGTCGCAAACTCCAGAAATGCGAGACTTCATCCGCTACGCAACACTCGCGGCGAATAGCCACAATACGCAACCCTGGCGGTTCCGCATCAGCTCAGGTTCCATTGAAATCCTGCCTGACTTTTCGGTGCGTATCCCGGTCGTCGACCCTGACGATCACCATATTTTCGCCAGCCTCGGTTGCGCTGCCGAGAATCTGGCCCTTGCTGCCGCTGCGCGCGGTCAGACCGGGGAGCTTCGTTTCGAGCCCGCGAATGACGGCTCGGTGCTATTCGCATTCAGCACGGGTGCCACCGCAGGGCGAACTCTTTTCGACGCAATTCCCTTTCGCCAATCGACCCGCGCTGACTACGATGGTAAGGCCGTCTCTGCCACCGATTTGCAGACACTGGCCACCGCCGCCGCGGTTCCCGGCGTCGATCTGGTTTTGATCACTGACAGAGCGCAGATTGATCAGGTGCGCGATTTGGTCATTGCGGCCAACAGCGCGCAGATGGCCGACGCTGCATTCGTGCGCGAACTCAAGACTTGGCTTCGTTACAACCCGCGCCAGGCAATCGATGCGGGTGACGGGCTGTTCAGTGCCCTGACTGGCAATCCGACCACCCCTGCCTGGCTTGGACCGCACTTGATTGGCATGTTTTTTAGCGCGAAGGCCGAGAACGAAAAATACGCCCGCCAGATTGCCTCCTCGGCGGGAATCGCGGTCTTTGTATCGCAGCAAGATAACCCGGAGCACTGGGTTCTCGCGGGACGCGCAAGCCAGCGCTTCGCTTTGCAGGCAACTGCACTTGGTCTCAAGCACGCCTTCGTCAATCAGCCAGTGGAAGTTGCCCGCTTCAGACCGGATCTTGCTGCCCTTGTCGGCATGCATGGCCGCCGTCCCGACCTTGTTATGCGCTTCGGCCACGGGGCAGCACTTCCATTCTCGGTACGAAAGCCGGTGGAAGCAGTGTTGGCATGAGCCGGCACTTACGCCCACAGCTGCGTTCCGGCCGTGGTAGTCGTCATGGTCGCTGCTGCGACGAGCCAGGCGTTGCCTCGTTTGTCGGCACTCTCTGATGTCTGACAATTCACAGATCAAGCGGGCACGCGTGTCGCACCGCACCTCGCCATGGTTTTTCTTTCTCTTCGTGTTCATTCTGTCGGTCCCATTCTACGCGCTGGGTGCGGTGGGAGGCCAGCTTCCGATCGCGACTTTCCTTCCCGTAAGCGCGCTCATGGCGTTCATCCCGATGGTCGCCGCGCTGGTTCTCGTCTATCGGCAAAGCGGCGGAGATGGCGCAAAGGAATTTCTGGGCCGCGCCTTCGACTATCGCAGGATCAAAGGTGTGGGATGGATTCTGGCCACGCTCTTGCTCATGCCTCTTGTGCTTGTTCTGGAATACGGCGTGCACAGCTTTTCCGGCGCCGCGCTGCCTGATGCGCAGCTATTCTCGATCACAGAAGGTTTGGCGTTCTTCCTGATGTTCTTCGTCGGCGCCATTGGGGAAGAGCTTGGCTGGCAGGGGTACGCCTTCGCCGGACTGAGGGAACGGAGGAGCGCGTTAGGGGCAGCCCTAATTCTGGGTGCAATTTGGGCGCTCTGGCATGTCATCCCGTATGCTCAGATGGGCCGCGGCGGGGAATGGATCTTCTGGCAATGCCTGAGCACAATTGCCCTGCGGATCATCCTTGTTTGGCTTTTTATGAACGCGGGTCAAAGCGTGTTTGTTGCGGTGCTCTTTCACACGATGATCAATATTGCCTGGGGTCTCTTTCCAAACTACGGATCGTCCTACGATCCATTTGTAATGTTTGTGATCCTGGCGCTCGTGGTCGGGATCATTGTGGCCCTTTGGGATCCGGCCACTTTGGTTCGGTTCAGATACACGCGATCAACCACCGACTGAACATTGCATTCGGCAGTTGGGCCCAAAAGGTTCTGGAAGAGTGCACCTAACTCGGCGTGGGTAGTGGATCAGTCTGAGCTTTTAAGGCCATTCAATGACTTTTCGACAACATCAAACCCAATTTCACCTCTTTCTTCAAAGTGCCCCAAAAAGACTTTCAACCATGTCTGCATCGCTGAGATAGCGGTTAATCCCGAGAACTTGGAAGTTATGGCTTCATATTTGATGGATGAGTTCGTTTGATCCGCGTATGGGACCATACTCGGGTGGTTTTTTCAATAAACCAATCCTTATGTAAACAGTCACATCGTGATCAACTTCAGTTTGCGAATTCCCGCTCCCGCGTATTCACGGCTTTTCCAATTGAGAAATGAGGAGGGGTCGGGCTATGAGGAGCTCGTGAAATGACGACCCAGTTCGTGCGCGCTTTGTGTGCAGAGAACCGAGGAAAACAGGCTTGATGACCGCGAAAACACCGTTTTCTGCGCACAGGTTTAGTTGTGCGCCCATGATGGACGGGAACGACAGCTCCAAGAAAGCAATGGGTTGGGGTGCGCCGAGTGCGTTCCGCGTGCAGAAAGGGACTGAAGTTGCAGGTGCATCTTCCATAGAGTCTGTCACGCCAACGAATATTCATTGCGTTGGACACATCGTGATTGAGCGCAGAAACTGGGGATTTGGATTCGCGGAATTTGGATAGTAACAGTTGGGTGGTACACTGACCGCCGGCATCCGCGCTAGGGAATTTCTTCTGCAGCATTCTCGCGGAAAAACACGCGAATGGGCGTGCCTCCATCGATCGGACTTCGATCAAGGCGCCCGTAGTGCCGGAGAACAATCTCCATCGCACGCCGCGCTTCAAGCGCCGGATCCTGATCGATTACAACGTCGATTTGCCTGGAGAGGAGAAGCGCTTTCGTTGTCGCGGTCAGGTCATGGCAAATGAAGAAAAAATCTTTTTTGATACCCCGTTGTTTCAGACGCTGTGTGATTTCGTCATTGCCTTGCGAGATGTTGTATATTCCGCGAACATCAGGATGATTAATCAACGCTGCAGCAACTCCGTCAGCGGCTATCTGTCCCTGATCCAAGTTATTGATCTCAATTGCTATGGTGCATTGGGGAAAGTCCCGGTCAAGGACATCACGGAAGCCTTGTCTGCGTTCCTGGTGACCACTGAATTCATGCAGGCCGGCGACAAGCAATACATTGCCACCCGCTGGTCCGACTATACGTCCCATTAGTTCACCTGCCAGACGCCCTGCCTTGTAGTTGCTGGGTCCGACATAGTAGTGGGCCGTATCGAGTGGTATGTCCGTCGACAGTGTAATAACAGGAATTCGCTCGGCGATGACGCGGAGTGCATCGATGATGCTTTCGCTGGTCGGCGCAACAATAACCAGAGCGTCGTATGTTTTCGCGATTTTCTGTAATTGCGAATGGATGGTTTCAGGCGCCAAGACATCAATGTGACTGATGTAAGCAGTGATGGCCTGGGCATCGAAGAGCAGGTTGGCCTCCCGGAAACCGCGGCCCAGCCGTTCGTAGAACGGGTTCTGCGGCGGTTTCATCAGCACACATACGCGTAACAATTGCGCTGGTGCGACCTCCAAATTGCGGTCGAGCCCCATGGTTCGGGCACTGATTAGCACAGCGCGTTCTTTCTCTACGGACACTCCGCCACGCCGATTCAGCACACGGTCTGCCGTGGCACGACTGACACCCGCATCCGCCGCCACTTCGCTGATGGTTACTTTTTGCAATACCGGCACTGTCTGAGGCAATTGCCTCAAATATAGCTTTGCCCGGAAAGAGAAGCAATTGATATGTCCATCTTGGGATGTGACCATCGGGCGGCGATGCAGGCAACTGTTTGACGGCAGTTTCGGTGGGGGAGCAGTTGCAAACCTGAAGTCGTTGGCTGACCGACCCGAGAGGCGTCGAAATGCAATGCGGCTCCAAAGCGGCAAAAAATCCCTCGAAAAGAGGGTCGAACCGGGCGCTTTGCGGGCCGGTAACACGTGAAGTGGTCGCAGGTGCGGCTGCTCAGTATAGTGGGAGGAAGTAATGAAGATCAGAACAGTATTGGCAACGGTGAGCTTGATGTTTCTGGCAACGAGCTCGACGCAGTCGCAGGTATTGCCGGAGAACTGGTGCAGCGCTGTGCACCTCCGCTTCTTTGTCGGCGGAGCGGAGGGCGATGGCTTTGCCACGATTGTCTTGAACGGTGCCAAACAGGCGCAAGCCGACACGGGGGCACAGGTCGATTTCGTATTCTCCGGCTGGCAAGGTGAAAAGATGGTGCAGCAGCTGCGCGAAGCAGTCGCGTCACGGCCAGACGGGATTGCAATGATGGGGCATCCCGGGACATCGGCGATCATGCCTCTTGCAGAAGAGGCGGCAGCAGCTGGCATCTTGATGGAGTACCAGAACGTTGATGTTCCTGAAGTCCGGGCCAAGTTCGGCGGCGGTTATGTCGGCGCCAATCTGGAGCCGCAGGGCCGTGCCCTTGGGGCGGAAGCGGTGCGCCTCTTCAAGCTCGGAAAAGGCGACAAGGCCATCATGGTCGCCAATTGGTCGCAGGAGGAACGGGTCGTTCGTGAGCTCGGGGCGGTCTTGGCGCTGGAGGAAGCTGGCGTCGAAGTGGTACGCCTGTCAAGCAACACCGAAATGGCCGGTGACCCCAACCTTGCCATCCCGTTGATAACGGCTGGACTGCTGGCGAATCCGGAGGTTAAATTGATTGCCTATCCGGGAGGGGCCATGCTTGGCAATGCTTCGGTCTATATGGAATCGGTCGGCAAGAAACCGGGCGAGATCATCAATATCGGTTTCGATACCAGTCCGCAGATCGTGGAGCAGTTTGCCAAGGGATGGGTGCAGTTGACCTCGGACCAGCAGCCGTTCATGCAAGGCTATTTGCCAATCATCAGCCTCTGCCAGCAGAAAGTGCTGGGGCTTGGCGCCATGAGCGTAGATACTGGGGCGGGTTTCATCACGCCGGAAAATTCCGCTGCGGTGGCCGATCTCGCCACGCGCTTTCTGCGCTGACGGTCAAGAAAAAAGGATACGGGGCGGCCTGCCGCCTCGTATCCACGAAATCAAGGAGCTTCACGTGGGCGAACGTCTAATTGAGCTTCGCCAAATCAAAAAATCCTACGGCAATGTTTTCGCTGTGGGCGGTGTCAGTATGCATGTTGACCGCGGCGAAGTCGTCGGCCTGCTGGGCGACAATGGTGCTGGAAAGTCGACGCTGATCAAAATCCTTTCCGGTGCGGTGCAGCCAAGCAGCGGGGAAATTTTGGTGCGCGGCTCCGTTGTGAGTGGCTGGAGTCCGGGCAAGTCCCGCGACTCTGGCATTGAGACAGTGTTTCAGGACCGCGCACTTGCGGTGCAGCAGACTATCGTGCGCAACATCTTCATGGGGCGCGAGATCACCAGTTTCCTGGGGTTCCTCGATATCCGCAAGGAGCGCGAAGAAGCCGAACGCCTGATGCGGGAAATCGGT
>JANPDD010000033.1:0-14438 GCA_031431295.1 Hyphomicrobiales bacterium
AGCGTGCCTTCGTCAATGGCTTCAATTTCCATGGTGGCCTTGTCGGTTTCGATCTCGGCGAGAACATCGCCGGACTTCACCTTGTCGCCTTCCTTCTTCAGCCACTTGGCGAGTTTACCCTTCTCCATGGTGGGAGAAAGCGCTGGCATCAGGACTTGGACGGGCATGGAACGCTCCGGTGTTTACGACTTGTTGGCGAGAACCGAGGATTGCGCGGCGGCCTTGTTGAGGTCCTCCACCAAGATTTTGCGAATCACATCGAGATTGGCTGAGGTTTTGCCGTGGCCCATCTCTGCCATGGAGGCAGCAACCTGTTGCGCCATGCTGGCCAGCACATTTCCCCACACATCGGGTTTGCCAAAGGCCATGGCATGCAGCGACAGGCTCAAGTTTCCACCGACAATCCAGGCCCGGGCAATCTCGCCCGCCTTCGGATCATGGAACACCGCGTGCGGCGGCTGCAACTGGTGTGGGTGCGTCTCGTGGGAATGGTCGTGGTGGTGATGGCCGTGGTCTTTAGACATAAAGAACTCCTTTGACGGCAGCGACCACCTCGTCAGCGTTCGGCAGTGCCAGTTTTTCCAGATTGGCAGCGTAGGGCATGGGAACATCTTTCCCCGCCACGCGTGCGACCGGCGCATCAAGATAGTCGAAAGCATGTGTCATGATTTCGGCGGCGAGTTCCGACGTCACCGAGAAGCGCGGATACCCCTCCTCCACGCAGACGCAGCGGTTGGTCTTCCGTACACTGACGAGCACGGTTTCCAAATCCAATGGACGAATAGAACGAAGATCAATGATCTCACACTCAATGCCTTCGGCCGCCAACTTGTCAGCCGCCGCGTGGGCATAGGTCATGCCGATGCTGAACGAAACGATGGTGACGTGATGGCCAACGCGGGCGACGCGGGCCTTGCCGATGGGGACGATCCAATCATCCAGATTCGGCACATCGAAGGTCTTGCCATAGAGGATTTCGTTTTCGAGAAAGATCACCGGATTGGGATCGCGGATCGCCGCCTTCATTAGGCCCTTGGCGTCAGACGCCGTGTAAGGTGCAACGACCTTGAGACCGGGAATTTGCGCATACCACGCGGCGTAATCCTGGCTGTGCTGCGCGCCAACGCGCGCCGCAGCGCCATTGGGACCGCGAAACACGATCGAACAGCCCATCTGCCCGCCCGACATATAAAGCGTCTTCGCGGCGGAGTTGATGATCTGGTCGATGGCCTGCATGGCGAAGTTGAAAGTCATGAACTCGACGATGGGTTTCAGGCCGGCAAAGCCCGCCCCCACGGCAATGCCGGTGAAGCCATGTTCGGTGATCGGCGTGTCAATCACGCGCTTCTCGCCAAACTCCTCCAGCATGCCTTGCGAGATCTTGTAGGCCCCTTGGTATTGGCCCACTTCCTCACCCATCAGGAACACATCCGGGTCGCGGCGCATTTCCTCGGACATGGCAGCGCGCAACGCCTCACGCACCGTCATCGGCACCATTTCCGTGCCTGCGGGGATTTCGGGATCTGCCATTGCAGGGACCGCAACCGCCCCCCGATCAAGTCGAGGGGCACCTTCTCCTGAAGGAGAAGGGACAACCGCTACAACCGTCCCTTCTCCCTTGGGAGAGGGTGGCGCGTTTGCGCCGGGTGAGGTCCCTATCGAAGCCTCGCCAATCACCGCAATTGGCGTGTTGACCTTCACGCCTTCGGTTCCGGCGGCCACAAGAATTTCGGTGAGTGGGCCTTCATCGATGGCTTCCACTTCCATGGTGGCCTTGTCGGTTTCAATTTCGGCCAGAATGTCGCCGGACTTGATGGTGTCCCCGACGTTCTTCAGCCATTTGGCAAGCTTGCCCTCTTCCATGGTGGGCGACAGGGCGGGCATGAGGATGGTTGGCATTGGTGTTCTCCCTCAAGCCTGCACGTAAATGTCGGTCCACAATTCGGACTCGGCAGGAAAGGCATCGTTCGTGGCGAAGTCGGAAGCCTTGGTGACGATATCGCGGATTTCGCCATCCAGTTTTTTCAAATCATCCTCGCTGGCGCGATTGGCTTTCAGCAGCCGCGCCTTCACCTGCTCGATGGGGTCGTGCTCTTCCCGCATCTTCTGCACCTCCTCCTTGCTGCGGTATTTCGCAGGGTCAGACATGGAGTGGCCGCGATAGCGGTAGGTCATCATTTCAAGAATATAGGGGCCGTCGCCCGCCCGGCAATGGGCGGTGGCGCGGTCTGCGGCGTCTTTGACAGCACGCACATCCATGCCGTCCACCTGCTCAGCGGGAATGCCATAGGCTTCTCCGCGTGCACCAAGGCTTTCAGCCTCGGCGGTGGAGCGCGCGGCAGAGGTGCCCATGGCGTAGCGGTTGTTCTCAATGACGAAGATGCAGGGCAGTTTCCAGATCGAGGCCATGTTGAAGGTTTCATAGACCTGGCCCTGGTTGGCGGCGCCATCCCCGAAATAGGCCATGGAAACATTCGTGTTGCCACGATAGCGGTTGGCGAAGGCAAGCCCCGCCCCCAGTGGCACCTGGGCCGCGACGATGCCGTGTCCGCCGTAGAAATTCTTTTCGCGGCTGAACATGTGCATGGAGCCGCCCTTGCCCCGGGAAATTCCGCCAGCACGTCCTGTCAATTCAGCCATGACACTGCTGGGGTCCATGCCGCAGGCCAGCATGTGGCCGTGGTCGCGGTAGGAGGTGATCACCTGATCGCCCTTGATGGCCGCCAACTGCATGCCGACGACAACGGCCTCCTGGCCGATATAGAGGTGGCAAAAGCCGCCGATCAGGCCCATGCCATAAAGCTGGCCTGCCTTTTCCTCGAAGCGGCGGATGAGCAGCATGTCGCGGTAGGCCTGCAGCTCTTCCTCAGCCGAAAAACCTGAATTCTTGAGGTCGGTGGGTTTTGCACCCTTGGAAGGTTTGTCGCCCTTCCGTGCCAGATAAGCTGACTTCACCGCCATGCCGAAGCTCCCTATTATGAGGTCTGCATAGCATTAAAGGCTTGTGTGCACTTGCGAAATCAGCGATTAACTCGATTTCGGTTAATTCACCGAAATCAAAGGCAATTCAGTTTTGCAAGCGCACAATAAGTTCGTTGCGGCGCGACATTTCAAGTTCCGTCCGGGCCAGCTCCTCAAGCATGTCGGGATCAACACTTTCAGGCCGCATCAGCTTAACCTTGCTTTCGAGGCCCGAGAGCACATCCATTTCACCAGCAAGTTCCTGTTCAAATTGCGCCTGCGTCGCGTGCAATTGCGCCAGATACCAAAAGCCCCGTGGACCCTGCCAGGCATGCCAGGCAAAATAGCCAAGCAGCGCCAGACTGCCCAATGACACCAAAAGATCGAATCTTTGCACCTTGAAAGCCATGGGGAAAACGATGCCCACTTTATCATTAATGGTTCGTTAGCACCTGGGACGAGTGCGCAATTGACTTGATTTTTCATCACAGCAGGACGATTTATCGTCCATGTTGTCATCCAGCCGATTTGTCGTTGCGATACACGCGCTCTCGGTGCTCGCCAGGAGCGCGAGCAAAGGACCGGTATGCTCCAACACCATTGCGGAAAGTGTGCATACCAATCCGGTGGTGATCCGCAGGCTGATGTGTGAGTTGGAAAAGGCTGCCCTCGTTGCCTCCACTTCGGGGCGTGCAGGCGGATTTTCCCTAGCCCGACCGGCACTGGAGATCACGCTTGCGGATGTCTACATGGCTGTCGAAGATGACGCGGTCTTCCGCATGCACAAGTTGGACCCGGAAGGAAGCTGCCCTGTCGCCACCCAGTTGGGGCAGGCTCTTTCACCCTCCCTGCGGGCAGCCGAAGTGGCAATGACGACCTCCCTTCGGTTGACGACACTGGACGACATATCCCGCGCCATCCACTGAATACATCAAACTCGGGCAGCACTCAGGCCCGCAGCATTGTGCGGCCTTGGTACTGGGCCGCCGAGCCGAGTTCCTCTTCGATACGCAGCAATTGGTTGTACTTTGCCAGCCGGTCGGAGCGGGCCAGTGAGCCGGTTTTGATCTGGCCGCAGTTTGTCGCAACCGCAAGGTCCGCGATGGTTGAGTCTTCTGTTTCGCCGGAACGATGTGACATGACAGCGGAGTAACCCGCCTTGTGGGCCATCTCCACGGCTTCAAGCGTCTCCGTCAGCGAGCCGATCTGGTTCACCTTCACAAGGATCGAGTTGGCGATGCCCTCGGTGATGCCTTTCTTGAGGCGCCTGGTGTTCGTGACGAAAAGATCATCGCCGACCAACTGCACCGTGCTGCCGATCAGGTCCGTCACCTGCTTCCAGCCATCCCAGTCATCCTCTGAAAGGCCGTCTTCGATGGAGATGATGGGATAGTCATTTGCCAGCGTGGCAAGATACGCGGCCTGTTCGGAGATCGAACGGGTGACGCCTTCGCCCTCATAGGTGTAGCTGCCATCCTTGAAGAACTCAGTCGCAGCGCAATCAAGTGCCAGGTAGATGTCCTTGCCCGCCTTGAAGCCGGCCTGCTCAATCGACTTCATGACGAAATCAAGCGCCGCCTCTGCCGATGGCAAGTTGGGTGCAAAACCGCCCTCGTCACCCACATTGGTATTGTGACCGGCCTTCTTCAGGGCGCTTTTGAGCGTGTGGAAAACCTCAGCCCCCATGCGCAGGGCTTCCTTGAAAGTGGGAGCGCCCACCGGCATCACCATGAATTCCTGGAAGTCAATCGGGTTGTCGGCATGAACGCCTCCGTTAATGATGTTCATCATCGGCACTGGCAGGACCCGCGCCGAGGCGCCGCCAACATAGCGGTAGAGCGGCAGCGCGCACGCGTCTGCGGCGGCCTTTGCCACGGCCAGCGACACGCCGAGAATGGCATTGGCACCAAGCCTTGCCTTGTTGGGCGTGCCATCAAGGGCAATCATGGCGCGGTCAATCTCGATCTGGTTTTCTGCATCAAGGTCGGCAAGCGCCTCGTAGATTTCGCCGTTGACGGCGGCAACCGCCTTGGAAACACCCTTGCCGAGATAGCGCGACTTGTCGCCATCCCGGAGTTCAACAGCTTCGTGGGCGCCCGTTGAAGCGCCAGACGGGACCGCAGCACGACCGAACGAACCGTCTTCCAGCGTCACATCCACTTCGACGGTGGGATTGCCCCGGCTGTCAAGGATTTCGCGGGCAGTGATATCGAGAATGGCGGTCATGGCTTGATCCCTGCACTTCAAATGGTTTTCGGGCCGCGCTTATGCTGGCCTTCGATGGCGATTGCAAGAAATTTGAGGAGCGTACATCAACCCAAGTTGTAGGATGGCAACCCCGGTTGCGCGCGCATGGCATCGGCAATGACCTCGGCCATGCGGTCAAGTTCCTTTTGCGGCATGTCTGGGTAGCAGGGAAGCACCACGAGATCGCGCATCACCGCTGCCGCAAGTGCTGGCTCCAAGGCCTCCCGGCCTGCGGGTGCGGCAATGTGTTGCGAACGGTTGAGTGAGGCGGCGTCAAACCCTGATTCACGCAAGGCGTTGATCAGCGTCTGCGGCTGACGCGCCAGAATGGGAAAGGCCCAATAGTCGTGATGGCTGTTGCCAAGCGCCGGCATTGTGGCACGGCCTTTCAGCTTGTCCCGCAGGTGTTCGCCCGCGTGCTTCCGCCTGGCAATCTCACCTGAGTCAAAACCATACAACCGCCTGTTCATCAGATAGAGCATCGTGGCAGATGGTTGCAGGCGCAGGTTCTTCGCCGATTTCAGGGGGGCAACGTCACGCACCCGGTCGGCCAAGGCATTTTCATAGTCCATGCCGCGCCAGCGATAGAAACGGTAGATCGCGGCAAGTGCCGGGCGGGACGTCACCACCTTCAACGCCAGAAACTGCAGCAACCGCTTGCGATGCTTGGCATCCGGTTGCACCGGATCTCCGGTCAAAAGTTTGCGCACCCTTTCCCGCAACTCATCCGGCCTCACCCGGATGAGCGCGCCACCCAGTGCCGTTGCCGTCTTGATGGGGCCGAAGGAAAACATGTTGACGTCGGCAGCAACCGACCCCGGATAGTCCCTGCCATTGAAGGCTTGGGCACAATCTTCAACGGCAATGAGCCCCCTGCTCCGTGTGATTGCAAACAGCGGATCAAGCGACAAGCGGTTGCCAAAGAGATGTGCCGCAACAAAAACCTTTGAGCGCGGTCCGATCGCGGCCTCAAGTTTTTCGAGGCGCGGCCCCATGGTGTCAAAATCAAGGTCGATCGGCACCGGCACCAGTCCAGCATCCTTGACGATCCGCACCATGCCTTTGACGTTGAGGGCGGAGAACAGCACCTCATCTCCAGGTGAAAGATCAAGTGCGCGCAACAACAAATCGAAACCCGAGCGCACCGAGTAGCAGGCCAAAGTGTCGCGGGCATCGAAATAGGACTCGGCGCGCACAAGTTCCTTGTCGCGTTCGATTCCGGACCAGCTGGCCAACAGGCCCGCGAGCAGGTCACCGTAGCCAATCTTCAGTTGCGTTCTCACCCACATGATACCATAAACCGGAAAACCGCCTTGCAGCACGTGGCCCACATCAATCAGGCCAAATCTGCAGGCGAACCTTGTTTTGACAATCAGCAGTCGTTAATCTTGGCACATGCAAAAGTCCACCGATCAAATCACGGCATCACCTGGCGGAAACCTGTTGGACACGGTCCGCAAGACCCGGCGCAAGCGCGTCAAGAAATTCGGCAAGCGCCTGATACGTGGTCTGGCTGATTTTCTCGGCCGGCAATCGCTTGTTGGAGACTCGCCAGTTTTGGACTCCAGCCATTTCAGCTTTCTGAATTCCTTCACTGACAACTGGGAGGCGATCCGTGCCGAGCTTGTGGAAATCCTCAAGCACCGTGAGGCCATTCCAGCCTTCCAGGAAGTCTCGCCGGACCAGATGCGAATCTCCAAGGGCGCCAACTGGCGCACCTTCATTCTTTATGGCTTTGGCAATCGTTTGGAGAAAAACTGCTCCAAGGCACCATTGACGGCGAGGCTGCTGTCTGAGGTTCCCCACATCCAAACGGCGTGGTTTTCCATTCTGGGCCCGGGCTATCACATTCCGGCCCACCGTGGCGTCAGCAAGGGCATCCTGCGCGCCCATCTGGGTTTGATCATTCCCAGGCAGGCCGACAAGTGCCGCATGCGCGTCGGCGACGTGATCCAGATTTGGCATCCCGGCGAGATTTTTGTTTTCGACGATACCTATGAGCACGAGGTCTGGAACGACACCGAAGACGAGCGGGTCATCCTGTTGTTTGACTTTGATCGCCCCATGCGTTTCTGGGGGCGTGTCGTCAACAACACGTTCGTGCGCCTTCTGAAAATGACGGCGTTCTACCAGGAGCCGAAAAGGAACATGGCGACGTTTGAGGAGCGCTTTGAGGCCGCCACCAAACGCTACAACGAAAATCTTGAGAAGATGTCGGACCACCCCTGATCGGACGTGATCTGGCTGACGGACGCCGGATGCCAAGGTTCGATCTGCAGGATCATGTCGCGCCCACACCAAATTGCCGCAATGCCAGCATCATCACCGCGTGGGCCTCTCCGCCCCCGCTGTTGACAATTTTGTGCTGAACATCCGCACGGAAACGCAGGGCCTCCCCGGCTTTCAGGGTCTTCACCTCTCCGCCGGTCGTCACTTCAAGTTCGCCGCTGACGAGATAGAGATGCTCCACGGTGCCTGCCGGGTGGGGCGAGGATTCAAGCACGCCGCCCACCTTGGCATGGAAATCATACCACTGGAAATAGTCAACCAGGCTCAGGGGGCCGGCGATGGCCAGCCGGCACAAGCCATCCTCACTTTGGAGGATCGGTACTGCGGATTTTTGCTGGTGCTCAAGAAAAAGTGACTGCTGTTCCCCGCGCAGGACTTCATCCACCGTAGTGTCGAGCGCCCGCGACAGCCTCACCACGGTGGAAAGCGTGGGATTGGTTTCATTGCGCTCAATCTGTGAAATGATGGATTTTGCAACGCCCGATTGCTCGGAAAGCTCGCCAAGAGACAGGTTGTAGGCCTTGCGCAGGCGTTGAATGGTTTTGCCAAGGTCCGCACCCGCCTCTTCGGTAGCTGCGGCTTGCTTCCTGCCCTGCTTGCCAGCCAGTCTTGACATCTGTCGTCTCCTTCAATAAACCTGTCGTTCTGTATAACGAACGCACCGTATCGATAGCGGCAGAAGCCAAAATGCCGGATTTATTGCTAAAATACAATGCGTTTCTGCTGACTGTGGTGAATTTCGGACTTCTGTCCGGTTCACCGAACACAAGGAAGGAACTGTGCCATGCGCTATTTCCCGATCTTCATGGACTTGAAGGACCGCCATGTAGTTGTCGTCGGTGGGGCTGAGGAAGCGGCGCGTAAAGTGCGGCTGCTGCTGAAGACAGAGGCGAAAATCAGTGTAATCGCGCCGGTGCTTCATGATGAGCTTGCCGCCAGCCCACGCATCAACTGGCTGGCCAAAACTTACGCCCCCGCCCTGCTGGATGGTGCCGCACTTGTCTACTCGGCAGATCCTGATCTCAACACAATCGTCAGTGCCGATGCTCAGGCGCGCGGCATTCCCGTGAATGCGGTGGACGACGCCGGTATTTCCACATTCATTGTGCCATCGATCGTTGACCGTGACCCGGTGGTGATTGCAATCGGCACGGAAGGTGCGGCACCCGTTCTCGCCCAGGGCATTCGCGCCAGGATCGACCAGATGCTGCCCCAGTCGCTCGGCAGGTTGGCAGATCGCGCCCGGGCGTTGCGGGAATATGTGGCCGCTGAACTCAAGCCCGGCAACAGTCGCCGCAGCTTCTGGCATGAATTTTTCTTTGGCGAGCCTCGCGCTGCACTGGAGTCTGGCGACGCGGTCGCTTTTGATCTCGCCTTGCATGACGCCATCCATGTTGCCGCCGGCAGGCCAGAAAAGGAAAGCCGTGGCCGGGTGTCGCTCGTCGGTGCCGGGCCGGGTGATGCGGAACTTCTCACCATCAAGGCCCATCGCAGGATCCAGGAGGCTGACGTCATTGTCTATGACCGTCTCGTGTCTCCTGAAGTCTTGGAAATGGCACGGCGCGACGCACTTCGCATCCCGGTCGGAAAAACCCCTTTTGAAGCATCCCCCAGACAGTCGGAGATCAACGCCATTCTGGTGCGTGAAGCCCTGAAGGGTCAGCACGTTGTTCGCCTCAAGGGCGGCGATCCTTACATCTTCGGCCGTGGCGCCGAAGAGCAGGCGGCCTTGGAGGCTGAGGGCATTGCCGTTGACGTTGTGCCAGGCATCACCGCAGCACTCGGCTGCGCTGCTTCTGCCCGTCTCCCCCTGACGCAGCGTGGCCAAAACCGCGCCATCACACTGCTCACAGCATCGGGCGAAAACGGTTTTGCGGAGCATGACTGGCAGGCACTCGCCCGCCAGGGCAGCGTTTTTGCGGTCTACATGGGGGTCAATTGCGCCGGTGACATGGTGTCACGGCTGCTTGATGCCGGAATGGAGCCCACCACACCCGCAACCATTGTGGAAAACGGGACGCTCGCCAGCGAGCGCATTTTTACGACCACAATTGGTTCCCTCTGGCAGACACTGAACGAAAACGGCGTTGCGGGTCCTGCCATCATCTATGTGGGCCTCGCGGCGGCCCGCCCAATGGCGGAAGTTGTGGCCTTCCCCGTCCGCGAAGACATTCGCCAGGCCGTCCTGAGGGCAGCATCATGAGTGCAACGGAAAAAGGCCAGGTCATGACCGCCAATCGGCTGCGCGATGGCGAAGTGGTGTTTCTCACCCGCAGCGGCGTCTGGAGTGAGAAAATCGATGAAGCCGTATTGGCTCTTGAGCCCCAGGCCGCCGCAGCGCTTGAGGCACGCGCCGCTGAGGACGTGAAGGGAAATCTCGTGACCGGACAGTATCTGTTCGATGCAGAGCGTGTGGGTGGCAACATCCGCGCCACGCACATCCGCGAGCGCATTCGCACACTGGGGCCAACGGTGCGTTTTGATCTAGGCAAACAGGCAGAAGGAACGGCAGGCACCTTTGCCGCTGTTGAGGGCTAACCACCATGTACCGCTATGATGAATTCGACCACCAGTTTGTGCGCGAGCGGACCGCCCAGTTCCGCGACCAGGCCGCACGCCGCCTCAAGGGCGAATTGACGGAAGACGAGTTCCGCCCCTTGCGCCTGATGAACGGACTCTACCTGCAGCTCCATGCCTATATGCTGCGCGTGGCCATTCCCTACGGCACGCTGTCATCCCGGCAAATGCGCCAGCTTGGGCTTATTGCCGACAAGTGGGACAGGGGTTATGGCCACTTCACCACGCGCCAGAACATCCAGTACAACTGGATCAAGCTGGAAGACACGGCTGACATTCTGCAGGCCCTGGCCGATGTGGAAATGCATGCCATCCAGACATCCGGCAATTGCATCCGCAATGTCACGACCGACCACTGGGCCGGTGCGGCGGCCGATGAATTGCTGGACCCCCGCCCGGTGGGCGAATTGATCCGCCAATGGTCGTCGCTGCACCCCGAATTTTCCTTCCTGCCGCGCAAATTCAAGATCGCCGTCACCGGCGCCCCCAATGACCGCGCCGCCGTCAAGGTTCACGACATCGGCCTTCGCCTGCACCGCAATGCGGCGGGCGTACCGGGCTGGGAAGTCATGGTGGGAGGCGGCCAAGGTCGCACACCGATGATTGCCGTCACGGTGCGTGAACACCTGCCGGAGAAGGAACTCATCGCCTACCTTGAGGCGATCATGCGGGTGTACAACCTCTATGGCCGCCGAGACAACAAATACAAGGCCCGCGTCAAGATCCTGGTCCATGAAATCGGTGCCGAGAAGTTCCGCAGCGAAGTGGAGGCGGAATATGCCCGCCACCCCGCCCAGACCACTGAAGTGGAAGAGCGCGAGCTTGCCCGCATCGCAAAGTATTTCGCCGATCCCGCCTTCGAAAGGCTGTCGCGTTTTGTGCCGGTTTTCGAAGCGGAAAAGCGCGGCAATGCCGAATTCGCCCGCTGGGTGAAGAACAATACCGCCGCCCACAAGCGCGAAGGCTATGCCATCGTCAACATCTCGCTCAAGGCGGCAGGAGAAATCCCGGGCGACTGCACCAGCGAACAGATGCGTGTCATGGCTGACCTTGCGGAAAGCCATTCCTTCGCGGAACTGCGCGTCTCCCACGCCCAGAACATTGTTCTGCCCCACGTGCGCCTGGGAGACCTTTTTGCGATCTGGCAAAAACTCACTGAACACGGGCTGGCCGCCGCGAACTATGGCCTTGCCGGCGATATCATCGCATGCCCCGGACTTGACTATTGTGCGCTGGCAACGGCGCGTTCCATTCCCGTGGCGCAGGCGATCAGCCGCAAATTTGCCGACCTCGACCGCCAGCAGGACATCGGCAACATCAAGATCAATATATCCGGCTGCATCAACGCCTGTGGCCATCATCATGTGGGTCACATCGGCATTCTCGGCCTCGATAAGAAGGGCGAGGAATACTACCAGATCACCCTGGGCGGATCATCGTCCGAGCATGCCTCGATCGGCACGATCCTGGGTCCGGGTTTTGCCGGCCACGAGGTGCCGGATGCCATCGACACGATCCTCAACACCTATGTGAGGTTGCGCGCTCCCCGTGAGGAGTTTCTGGCCACCTACCGCCGCATCGGCGCGCAGCCCTTCAAGGAGGCACTCTATGCCACTGCTTAGAAACAACGCGTTTGTGACCGACGAGTGGACCCACCTGGACGACGACACCGCACCGGGCGAGGTGACACGCATGACCGTCTCGTTCGCCCGCCTGCAAAAGGAATGGGACGGCCTTGCGCGGTTTCCCGGTCTGCTGGGCGTACGCCTTGCCAGCCCCACGCGCACGACTGAACTTTCGCCGTATCTTTCGCAACTCGCACTCATCGTTGTCGCGTTCCCGGCATTCAATGACGGGCGCTCCTATTCGCTGGCGCGTCAATTGCGCCTGGATGGATTCCAGGGCGAGCTGCGGGCCTCCGGCAACATTCTCCCCGACCAGGTCCAGTTCATGCATCAGGTCGGCATTGACAGCCTTGAGGTTTCCGAGCGCTTCTCGCTTGAGGATTGGCAGCGGGCATCACGGCAGATCTCACTGGCCTACCAGCGCGGCCTGTTCCGCAAGGCGGGTGAGCGGGAAGTCTGGTCTGAAAGACATCAAGGCTTCAGTGCCTGGGAAGAACAACCCCATGCCGGATAGTGGAAACACACTTCCGCTGGAAGCGTACACTGCGGCCCTCAACCAGACGGTCGAACACTATGCTGGTATCGAAGGCCGGAACCTTGTTGCCCGGGTGATCGCCGACCATCCCTGCCGCACGGCGCTCCTGTCATCCTTCGGTGCCGAATCCGCCGTTTTGCTCCACATGGTTTCGGAAGTCGCTCCCGGCCTGCCGGTGATTTTTCTCGATACGCAGAAACTGTTCCCTGAGACGCTCGACTATCGCGACAGGCTGATCCGCGAATTGGGTCTCACGGATGTGCGCAGCGTTGCACCCGATGCAAGCGAATTGGCGCGTGCCGACAGCGACGGCACACTGCACCAACGCAATGCAGATCAATGCTGCCACATCCGCAAGACCGTGCCGCTGTCCAGGGCGATGGCGGGTTTTGATGTGGTGATCTCGGGCCGCAAAAGGTTCCACGGGTCCACGCGCAGTGACCTGCAATTTGTGGCCATCCAGGATGGAAAGTTGAAAGTTGATCCGTTGGCGTCCTTCAGCTTCCTAGATCTCAAGAACTACATGCAGGAGCACCACCTGCCCTCGCACCCTTTGGCGCTCATGGGTTATGGTTCCATTGGCTGCATGCCTTGCACTGTGCCAGGTGGCAGCGCCGAAAAACCCCGCGAAGGCCGCTGGCAGGGCACAGAAAAGACCGAATGTGGCATTCATTTCTCGGCCAACGGCACTGTCATCCGTTCGGTCCAGCGGCAATCTGAACTCGTTTAGGAAAAGAGATTGTGACGCTGGAATTCCTGGTTTTCGCCCTCATCGGATTTTGCGCGCAACTGATCGATGGAGCGCTCGGCATGGGCTTCGGCATCATATCCTCGTCAGTGCTGCTCGGTCTGGGTGTGGCACCCGCCCTTGCCTCGGCGAGCGTGAACGCCGCCAAGATCCCGACAACCGGCACGGCCGCCCTTTCCCACCTGTACCACCGCAACCTTGATATTCCCCTTGTCACCGCCTTGTGCGTCTTTGGCGGCATCGGCGGGGCAATTGGCATGCTGCTGCTCACCGGCCTCAAAGGCCACCTCCTCACCGGCATCATCACGGCCTACCTCATCTTCATTGGTTGCCTCATCATCTGGCGTGGACTGACGGGTGTCGCACCGCGTGTCTTGCCGGCAGCGTGGCGGCGCACCATCGGCTTTGTCGGTGGAGTGATTGAAGGCGTGGGCGGCAGTTGGGGACCGGTTGTCACAACCAGTCTCATGGGCTCAGGCACCGAGTCCCGCTACGCCATTGGTTCCACCAACTTTTCTGAATTCTTTGTGGCAGTTACCGTATTCGCCGCCTATTTCACCGCCTTTGCGCTTGGACACTGGCAGGTCGGCAATGATTGGCATGATGTGGTCGTTCCCGTGGCGGGCCTGGTGCTGGGTGGAATTCCCGCGGCTTTCTTCGGCGGCGTTCTGCCAAAAATCGTGCCACGCAATGTACTGACGATCCTTGTCGGTTTGCTCGCCGTATCGATCGGTATCTACCGCGTGTTCGCTGTATAGGCCTTGCAGCGCGGAGAGCCTGCAGGCATTCTCGCACGATGCGCATTGCCACATGGAACGTCAATTCGGTCAAGGCCCACCTTGAAGCAGTGACCACCTGGCTCAACGAAGCCAAACCCGATGTTGTTTGCCTGCAGGAAATCAAATGCGAGGACCACACGTTTCCCACGGAGGCCTTTGAGGCTTTGGGCTACACTGCGGCGGTCCACGGCCAGAAAACCTACAATGGCGTGGCGATCCTTTCGCGGTTGCCGCTTGAGGACATCCAAAAGGGATTACCGGGCGACCCTTCCGACGAGCAAGCCCGCTTCGTGGCGGCAACTGCAATTGACGGCGCAAGGGCGGTGCGCATTGCCGCCATTTATCTTCCCAACGGCAATCCCGCACCCGGACCCAAATACGATTACAAACTCGCGTGGATGAAACGCTTGGCCGCCGAAGCCGCCAAGGCCCTCAAATCCGAGGAGGCCTTGGTGCTCGCCGGTGACTACAATGTCATTCCCGAACCGCGTGATGCAAAGAACTCCCAGAACTGGGTCAATGATGCATTGTTCATGCCCCCGACACGGGCCGCCTTTGTGGAACTGCATTCACTGGGCCTGACGGATGCGTTCCGCGCTTTGCACCCGCTGGCTACGGGGCATTTCAGCTTTTGGGATTATCAGGCAGGCGCCTGGCAAAAAAACAACGGCATTCGC